>DMZE01000031.1 GCA_003492055.1 Cellvibrionales bacterium | reverse complement strand
AACTAATGAGACTTGCCACACAATATCGCTTAATCCAAATGCGTCTTCTGCACGCGTGTTCTATTCCCAAGACCCTAGCTTTTTTAATGGCCTTGTAATGTATAGAACTAGCGAAAGCGGTAAAGCCCTCATTGCAGAAACTGTTTTTTTTCATTATTGTTTATTTTTTTTTAGTTGAACCAAATGCTGGTTCACTTGATAAATATCTAAACCAAAGCTTACAGCTAAATTCTCTAGCATCGCTTCTGTTTCACCCACTTTAAACTGCCCTCCTATTTGTATATCAGCAATACTGGGGTCGGCTATTTCTATGGTCAGCTTTGTATAGCGATTCATTTCTTTTACGACAGTGGTTAATGACTCGCCGTTAAATAACAATAACCCTTTGCGCCACGCTAACTCTTTACCAATAACATCAATGCTTATTGATTCAGTAACATCTTCTAAGGTGTGCGCCAGTAAGGGCTCAAACTCTGCTCGCTGCCCCGCCACTAAAGAACCAATGTCAGCAATATCTGCTTGGTTACTTGTAAACGGTAATGACTGTGATGTCTGCGAAGCCTGTAATGCCTGCGATGTCTGCGACGCTTGGGATGAGACCGCCGCCAAAGCCACCTTACCTTCGGTTACCGATACGGTTAACGCTTGCTCATTAAAGCGCACAGCAAACGCTGTACCTATGGCACGCACCACACCACTGCCGGCAGCTACTTCAAAAACTCTATGAGGATCTTTGTTAACGGTAAAAAAGGCTTCGCCTTGCATTAATCGTATTGACCGACGCTGGGCGGTGTAATCAACCTGTACGCGGCTTGCGGTATTTAATTCGATAACGGTGCCATCTACTAAGGTAATAGCGTTTTGCTCACCTATACGGGTTTCATACACGCCATTTCCAGAAATATGTACAGCGCTTGGCGTTTGAATATTCATGCTAAACCCTATAACAAAGACCGCCACCAATGCGGCTACAGAAACTCCCATACGCTGCCAAAAAACAGGAAACGACCAAAATCGATTGGACTGATTTTTTTTATGCGGTAACGGGAATGCCAGCTCTGTTAACACATTGGCTTGCTGCCAGAATTTAATTTGACGATTAATCTCGGCTCGATGGGCAGGACTGCGATTCATCCATTGTTTTAAACTGGCGAGCTCCTGCTGGCTAAGCTTTTGGTCGCCATCCATTTGCGCCAACCAATCTGACGCTTCAATTTCTATCATTTCTGTTGGAGTAAACTCATGCACGTTATTCATTGTTCATACTCCCCTGTAACAGAAACCTTTAAACTCGAAATAGCCGAAGCCTCTGGCGACCTCATAACCATTTGTTGCTCACGCATATAATTAGCACAATCTCGATTACCTTTACCAATATGTCGCTCTACTGTTCTAGGTGAAATACCTAATTGACCCGCTATTTCTTTATGAGACATGCCATGCACTTTACGCATTAAATAAACGCGGCGGCATTGCTTAGGCAGCGAGGCGACCGCTTCACAATGAATACCAACAACCTGATGCGCAATAACCTCATCAACTAGTTCAGCCGATAGCATGCCTTCATCAAGCTCATCGATATCGGCAAGGTAATCCATCATTTGGTTAGACTTAGAAGTAAGATTAGTAATAGCAACATTATGGGCGATTCTAAAAAGAAACGATTTTGGCTTTTCTATGCCATCGCTATTATTTTTTTCAGCTCTATAGGCACGAAGAAACGCCTCTTGGGCAATATCATCAATATCATGGGAACGACGCACAAACCGAGAGATAAACCTTCGCAATGCTTGCTGATGAAGCTGAAAGGCTTGAAGCACACCGGTGTTATTCTCCTGCCGCTTAGCGGGAGAGTTACCGGGCTGTTTTGAATCGGGCAGAGGCCGCATACCATCACTCGCAATAATCCAAACTATAATTATTATGGCCTATTCACTAAGCATCATGATCACCATGCATTAACATTAAATAGACCCCGCAATTAATATAACTATTGAAACCGGAAAACTACTCAGTTAGAAAACCAATATTTTTTATATTATTTTAGGAATAATGCTCTATGGATTGGGAATTATTAAAAAAAACCCATAAAGAAACAGACAGTTAAGATTTAGATAAGTTGCGAATGGTGATGTTAGAAGAGAGCGCGCTACCGCTCTATTTATAAGCAAGAGTATAATTAATTGACCCGCATACGAATGAAAGAGCACATTCTTTAGGCTAGCTCACCTACGCTATGATTGATCTCTCCCTACTTTAACGGATTTACCGAACAAGGGTTAAATGGTGGCGCATGATGCAAAATCTTATCGAACCTTATTAAAAGTGCACGATAAGAGCCATCACCTGATCGAGTTTTTCTAAACTCCCTAATAAATGCCCAGTAGGTAAAAACTAGCGCACTCACGGTAATTGCTCCAATCGCCATATAAGCCCCGCTATTTAAATACATTTTTTCTATCGAAATATATACAATTAATGAAGCCGACAACAACGGCATTAACAACAATACTACAATCGAAATAATTGAAAACATATCTGAAGGAGCCACCCTTATCGCAATATCAGGTACTGTTGGCACGTCATATTTTCTAGAGCCTTTAAAACGCATAAGGTGATTATAGTTGGCATAAGCATCGCGCCAACCGCGATAACAAACAGGAAAAGAACCTAAGCTCAAATGTGTTTGCAGTGTATGACAGAAGGCATCTTTTCTACGTATAGTACAATTTTTTTGTAAAAAGATAGCTAGCATACCGATAGATAATAAAAATATAACAATGGGAATACAGATATTCCACCACGCCACCAAACCTGGCGAAACGGCTAAAACCAATGATGCTGTGATTAAGCCAGAAAACATAGGAATACCGGCAATAGTCATATGGAACTGCTGTGATTTAAGACCACTTACAGTGGTATGCAAATGCTCTAGATCGGCAAGCGCCAATGACTTTTGATTGACAAAAAATTTTGATCGGCTTTGATAGTTTAAATCCACACCTAGTTTTGGTGCCACCTCGGTGAGCGCCCAAACAGTCAGCGGTGTTCTAAAAACTAGCCCTATACTCGCGTTGGTTTCATGCTCGTTGATATAAGCGATATAAGCCACTGGCTGTATGCCTTCACATAAATCAAAAGAAACTTTAACATCACTTTCTAAGTCATCCTCCTGCGCGCTAAAGGAAGAAACCGAAATCATACAGCCAGATAAACTCACGCTCTTAAGCTCACCCGAAATAAGCTGATCACCTATCCGTATTTTCGCCCTATAAAAATCACTGACTTTAAATCGAGTCCCTGAACGGCGATCTTCGCCACAAATATCCTCATTATTCATAACAACTCCCTCGATAAATATGTGCCTATTGAATCCACAATGACAATTGTACTTCTCATCTCTAAAAAATTAAAACTGAAGCGGCAAATAATTACCGCTCATAAACTTATTATCGGAAAGCACTTGCCTATTTTTATTATAATTTTTACTTGCTCCATTTATTTATTGTATGTAGTTATACAGTGTTATTTAAAGACTCAATGTAAAACCTACGCCGACACCAGAGAAACCAACATATACAGTAATAAAACAAGAATTCGATACATGAACAATCTGTATTACTTAGCAATCCTATGGCGTTGGCATATACCTTGCTTTTTACTTATATCGTTAAGTCTTTATAAG
>DMZE01000245.1:2556-6187 GCA_003492055.1 Cellvibrionales bacterium | reverse complement strand
GTTGAATGCTACGTAAATGCGCCAAAGCCAGGCCATACTCTAGCTCGGCCTCGGCTATTGCCGCATAGGCCTTTACTGTCACTATTAATCGATCTCGCTTGCCCCTCTCCTGCTGCCAGCGTCGCAATGCAATAACATCATCTGCATCCGCTTTATATAAGCGCTCATAAAACGGTAAGGTCTTCGGTAAATGCTGGGCCTCTAATTTAGCCAAGCCGAGCGTTAAGCTATCAACATACTGCTGCCGCTGCTGGTCCACATTGGCAAATAAACCCTCTAACACTTTATTAGAGGGAAGGTGCTGACGTAAAAAGCCTTGTTCTACATTGACGGTCTGCCAGTCGTCACGACGCACCAAACGTTTTAAACGCTGCATTTGCTCTTGTTGAAATGCAGCCGCCTCAACTGTCGCTTGTTCACGAACGGCTAGCCAATAATGTTTATCCTGCTCTTCTAAAGAACGATCCAACTGCGTATCGACAATCGCTAACACCTCATTAAAATGTTTTTGTTCAAGTAATAAATCAATGGCTGGTGGCTTAGGTGTCGACAGCCCCTGCAACCAAGTACAACTGCAAAGTATTGTTAGTAGAAAAGCCATCACTATTAACTTGATAGTGAGAATGTGAGCGCGCTCACAACGAAAATCATTTGTGCTTAACATCATATTGTCCTTTAACTAATTGTCCTTTTACTAATTGTNNACTAACTATTCCATGAAGTAAGATTATTCATGTGCAGAGACAAGATCTTCAATCAACCCCGCCAACATCCAACCTTTAGGCTCATTGACTGATTGAATGCGATAAACATTGACCATCTCTTCTTTACCTTTTACGGCAACTAAGCCTGCATTTTCAGTTTTTACTTCCGTATAAAAGCCATTGTTATAAACAGACTCGGATACCAGCGCCTCGCCTGGTTGTGCCGCATCACAAAGCCGCGAAGCTAAATTAACCGCATCGCCTACCACGGTATACTCCATGCGGTACTCCGACCCTAAAATACCCGCCTGCATTAATCCGGAGTTAACACCGACACGTAAATTAATCTGGTTTAAGCCTTTATTTTCACGCTTTTCATTGATCCTACTAGCCACTAATCGTATTGCATTAGCGCAAGACATAGCCTGTAAACGATGATCTTTATCGACACGTGGCGCGCCAAAAACAATCATTGCGGCATCGCCAATAAACTTATCGACCGTGCCGTGATAAATACGTGCACAAGCAGTAAAAATAGATAAATATTGATTTAGCATGCGCGCCACTTCATCGGGCGTCATAGATTCAGACATGCGCGTGTACTCAACAATATCAACAAACAATACCGACGCCTCGACCACTTCACCACCTAACTGTAAAACCTCATTGCCATTTAATAATTGATCAGCAACATCACTAGCAACAAAACGCTGCAATAGTTTTTCTACCTCACGCTTACTATTCACTTCATGGCCGAGCTGCGCATAAATCGATAAAATATCGGCCCATTCATTATTCCATTTTGCACTTCTACCACCGCCGTTTTTACCGCCACCGACTTTACCGCCACCGATTTTACCGCCACCGACTTTACCGACAGGCAAGTCCTGCACTCGCCCTTCACGCGCGGCTTTACTAATAGCCAGCAAGCGATAAACCGGACGCGACAATAAGCGACTAAAAACAAAAGCACTGACAATAGAAATAAGACAAACCAGCAACACGGCGATTAATAAATCACGCGCAGAGGCAGAAAAAACCCTGCGCATGGGTGAGCGATTAACAGAGACCACCGCATAGGCGCCATCAGCGCCTGAAAAATTGACTGGCGCCATATAGTGACCCAATGGTAATTCAGGCCGTTTTAACCGTATCGCCATAGCAATGGCCGCATCAGGACTATTCACACTGTAATCCGCTACCGAAGACAACTCACCCACACTGCCCGACTGGGCAATTAACTCGCCACTAGGCAAATACACTGCCACACCATACACCGCACTTTTTTTAGCCAGCTGATTAAGCTGTAACTGAATAGCGAGCTGGTCATCGGTAAACACCGGCTCCACTAAGCTACCGGCCAACTGCTCAACAATCGCTTCGCCAAATGCATCGCCTTGGCGTTCTAGCAATCGCTGATACTGAATCATGCCCAGATAAGCCAGCACCATTGCGCCCAGCACCGCAATCACACTAATCGCCAGCCCCAACTTCAAGGCAAAAGGCATATGCCAGCCCCTCTCGGCATCCCAGCAGAGCCTACGCAGAAAATGAGCTGGGCGCTGCCCCGCTCTTCGCTCGGTTCTGCGTTTAACCCTTTCGCTGCGCTTACGAAAGACAGGCGTTGAATGTTGCCTAGCCTCGCTATCCAGCGGCGGGGTCGTTTTTAGCGGTGTCGACATAGTAATGAGTGAGTATTATCCTAGCCATTGGCGACCCGAATTAGGCCGCATGCAGTATGACAGCAGCACCGGCCTTTTTAAGAGTGCTCAGCTTGGATTTTTACAAATGGTTTTGGCCAATGACTTAAACGCATAGCTAAATATGCCAGCAGCCGACCTCCTTATATCGTGTTATCCTTCACAAAAGGCTTTAACTGCATAAAAACAACGCAATAGCCTTAAAAAATGACATATTCATCAATCAATAGACGCCCATTAATCACAAGCCTTTAATTGTTATGAAACCATCTCTATGAACCAATCTGCACAAGCCTTCGATCTGCATCATATTTGGCATCCCTATAGCTCACTGAGCAAACCTGTGCCGCCTCTGCATGTTAGCCATGCCGAAGGGGTACGTTTAACATTGGAAGACGGCAGAACCCTAATTGACGGCATGGCATCATGGTGGTCAGCTATTCATGGTTATAACCACCCCATTCTCAATGAAGCAGCCAAAGGTCAGTTAGATCAAATGTCACATGTCATGTTTGGCGGCTTAACTCATACCCCCGCCATTGATTTATGCCGACAACTCGTAGCATTAACACCCGCCCCACTGACAAAAGTATTTTTAAGTGACTCCGGCTCGGTGGCCGTTGATGTTGCCATGAAAATGGCATTGCAATATTGGTATTCGCAAGGAATTAAAAGTAAAACCCAATTTGTCTCACTGCGCGGTGGCTATCATGGCGACACCTTAGGCTCCATGTCCGTTTGCGACCCTGATACCGGTATGCATCATTTATTTAGCGGCATGTTAGCGCCACAACACTTTGTTGAACGCCCTGCTTGTCAATTTGGCGAAGTCGCTACTGATGATGACATGGCCGATATGCAGCAGGTTTTATCGACCCATCATAAGAATATTGCAGCCGTCATTCTTGAACCAATAGTACAAGGCGCTGGCGGCATGTATTTTTACTCCGCCGATTATCTAAGCCGTGTAAGAAAATTATGCGATGAATTTAATGTGCTGTTAATTGTTGATGAAATTGCCACTGGCTTTGCGCGCACGGGTGAGTTTTTTGCCAGTCATCATGCCGCTATTTGCCCAGACATTA
Organism: Cellvibrionales bacterium; assembly: GCA_003492055.1. Taxonomy (GTDB): domain Bacteria; phylum Pseudomonadota; class Gammaproteobacteria; order Pseudomonadales; family UBA7434; genus UBA7434. Next base: position 2,698 of record DMZE01000245.1, on the reverse strand, counting down.
TGTGTATGGGCAAAGCCATGACCGGTGGGTATTTATCGCTAGCCGCCACTTTAACGACTGACAAAGTCGCCAATGGCATTTGCGAAGGTGAAGCCGGTGTATTTATGCATGGCCCCACATTTATGGCCAACCCGCTAGCCTG
>DMZE01000245.1:0-2449 GCA_003492055.1 Cellvibrionales bacterium | reverse complement strand
CTCGGCGGTATTGGCGTAATCGAAACTAAAAGCCCCGTTGACATGCATAAAGTGCAAAAGCTATTACCTGAACTCGGCGTATGGCTGCGGCCCTTTGGGAAATTGATCTATACCATGCCACCATATATTATTAATGACACTGATCTCGATACCGTTTGCGATGCCATAATGACTGTGGCCGAAGAGTGTAGCTAATGACTCGATCTAAATTACAAAACACCTTACATGATATTATTTTTGGCACCGAAAGCCCGCTCGGAAAAGCCTTTGATATAAGCTTAATTGTAGCTATATGCGTGAGCGTAATGGCGGTAATTTTAGATTCAGTGAATATTTTTAGTGAACGCTTTGACAACCTACTATTTATTCTTGAATGGTCTTTTACGCTTTTATTTACGGCTGAATATATCGCCCGCCTCTACTGCTCTCCACACCCATTACTTTACGCAAGAAGCTTTTACGGCATCGTCGATGCGCTCTCTATTATCCCTAGCTACTTGACCATATTATTTACCGGCGCACAATATTTCTTAATTATCCGCCTATTGCGCGTACTGCGATTATTTAGAATTCTAAAATTATTACGCTACTCAGGTGACGCCAATATACTTACTCGATCGATGTGGCAATCACGTCGTAAAATTTTGATATTTTTATTTGTCGTCATGATTTTTGCCGTTTTTTTTGGCTCATTTATGTTTTTAGTTGAAGGGCCAGAGAATGGCTTTTCGAGTATTCCAGAAAGTATTTACTGGGCAGTGGTCACTATTACTACCGTAGGTTACGGTGACATTACGCCGCATTCACCAGTAGGAAAACTATTAGCCAGCCTTGTAATGGTATTAGGCTATTCGATTATCGCCGTACCCACAGGTATATTAACGGCCGAGCTAGCCAATGAAATCCGTCTCGATAGATCCAATAGAGATTGTGATCATTGCGGTCGCAGCGGTCATGATAGCGACGCATTACATTGCAAGTTTTGTGGCAAACACGTTTAAGATAAACAGCATCGATAAGCTTTATCACTGTAAGTTATTTAATATAAGACAATAACAAACATTACACTGCTACCATAAGTTATAAACAGTCTTTATTGATTTTAATCACCGTGGATTAGACGATACCCTCTTATGAGCTTTCACCCTCCTCAACGCACACTAATGGGCCCCGGCCCTTCTGATGTTAATCCTCGTATTCTTAGCGCACTAGGGCAGCCAACTATTGGCCATTTAGACCCTAGCTTTATACAGCTAATGGATGAGATTAAAGACCTACTGCAATATGTGTTTCAAACCAAAAATGAATTAACTTTACCAGTCTCCGCACCCGGCTCGGCTGGCATGGAAACTTGCTTCGTTAACTTAATTGAAGCGGGCGAAACAGTAATAGTGTGTCAGAACGGCGTATTTGGTGGGCGCATGAAAGAAAACGTAACGCGCTGCGGTGCACATGCCGTAATGGTAGAAGATGAATGGAGTAAAGCTGTTGATCTTGAAAAAGTAACAGCAGCGATTAAAGCTAATCCTAATGCAAAAGCCCTCGCCTTTGTTCACGCAGAAACATCAACCGGCGTGCAAAGTGATGCCGCGGCACTATGCGCATTAGCGCGTGCTGCCAATATGTTATCTATTGTCGATACGGTAACGGGATTAGCAGGCATTAATGTTGATGTTGATGGCTGGGGTGCCGATGCAGTTTATTCAGGCACACAGAAATGCCTATCGTGCATTCCTGGTATTTCACCGGTGACTTTTAGTTCGCGTGCGATTGACGTTATCACTAACAGAAAGACGCCGGTACAGAGTTGGTTCTTAGATTTGAATTTAGTAATGGGTTACTGGGGCAAAGGTGCTAAGCGCGCTTACCACCACACTGCGCCGGTTAATTCGCTTTATGCTCTGCATGAGTCACTGACTATTGTGAAAGAGGAAGGCCTACAGGCGAGCTGGGATAGACACTTGCATAACCATCTTGCATTACGTGCAGGACTTGAAGCGATGGGTTTATCTTTGATTGTTGATGAGGCTGATCGTTTACCGCAATTGAATTTAGTGGGTGTGCCTGAGGGTATTGACGAGGCGCAAGTGCGGGCGCAGTTGTTGGAGCAGTTTGATCTTGAGATTGGTGCTGGGCTTGGGGCATTGGCGGGTAAGGTTTGGCGGATTGGCTTGATGGGGTATGGGTCTAATTCTACGAATGTTAGGCTTTGCTTAAGTGCGTTGGAGACTTGTTTGATTTCGCAGGGGCACGGTATTAAAGGTGGGGATGCGGTTGCGGCGGCTAATCGAGTTTATGCTGGTTAGGGCTTTCAGCTCTAAGCCCTATCTGATAGTATTCTTATATTCTGGTTTTTTGCTTATTTTTTTAAGTTTTAAATTCAAGACCGTCGGGGGTGGCCCGACAGGCCAGTCACTTTTCTTGATTCGCTTCGCTCCCCCTACGGGCC
>DMZE01000165.1 GCA_003492055.1 Cellvibrionales bacterium | reverse complement strand
GAAGTGATGCCTGAAATTGAACAGTTACAAAGTCAATACGGTTTGCAGGCAATACAGTTTTGTGACGATGCCAAGCCAGTAGCCATTAACTTTCCTGTTGATGAATTCCCGTTAAAAGTCACATCACTTAATTTTGATAAAACCCCAACCATTGATGGCAAGTTGTTGGGCATTAAAGGGCAGTACCTTATTCTTGATACCGGCGTGCTTAATTTACGTAAATTCGGCGGCTATCATATTACTTTATCTGTTTAATACCCTATTTTTTGGAGAGAAAGCATGACCGATGGTCTTGATGCCGCAGCAAATACTGATGTTTCTAAAGTGACGTATTTAAAAGATTATCAACCGCCAGCATTTTTAATTGAAACGACGGACTTAAGTTTTGATTTGCAGGCCGATAAAACGATTGTTCATTCACGTTTAGCTATTCGCAATAATCCTGATTCAGCATCTAACGCACTTGAGTTAGATGGTGAAGGTTTGCAGTTACAGTCTATTGCTATTAATGGCCAGCCATTAGATGAGAGCGCTTATCAGTTACACGATAGTGGTTTACGTTTAACGAACCTGCCTAACGCGTTTGTATTAGAAATTGAAACCGTTATTGATCCTGCTCAAAATCTCTCACTCGAAGGCTTATATTTATCGGATGGTATGTACTGCACGCAATGTGAAGCCGAAGGCTTTCGCCGTATTACCTACTACCTTGATCGTCCCGATGTTATGTCGGTGTTCACCACTAAAATCACAGCCGATGCAAAGGCATACCCTATTTTGTTATCTAACGGTAACTTAGTGGAGAGCGGTGACTGTGAAGATGGTCGTCATTGGGCCTTATGGTCTGATCCCTTTAAAAAGCCTGCGTATTTATTTGCTTTAGTTGCTGGGGATTTACAATCGGTTGACGATAGCTTTACGACAATGTCAGGTCGTAATGTCGAATTAAAGATCTTTGTTGAAACAAAAGACTTAGATAAGTGCGACCATGCCATGCAGTCGTTAAAAAAATCGATGAAGTGGGATGAAGAAGTGTATGGTCGAGAATATGACCTCGACTTATTTATGATTGTTGCCGTCGACTTTTTCAATATGGGCGCAATGGAAAATAAAGGGCTCAATATATTTAACACTTCCTGTGTTTTAGCGAATCCTTTAACGCAATCAGATATGGCTTTTCAGCGTGTTGAGGCAGTTGTGGCGCATGAATACTTTCATAATTGGTCGGGCAACCGTGTTACTTGTCGTGATTGGTTTCAGCTCAGTTTAAAAGAGGGCTTTACGGTATTTCGTGATTCTTGTTTTTCTGCCGATATGAATTCGCCAACGGTTAAGCGAGTTGAAGATGTGAGTGTGTTGCGCTCATCGCAATTTGCTGAAGATGGTGGGCCAATGGCGCATCCGATTCGTCCTGAATCGTATATGGAAATCTCTAATTTTTATACCTTAACCATTTATGAAAAAGGCTCTGAGGTGATTCGTATGATGCATCAGTTATTAGGTGCAGAAAAATTCCGTGCGGGCAGTGATTTGTATTTTCAGCGTCATGATGGTCAAGCAGTTACCTGTGAAGATTTTGTGCTCGCAATGGAAGCGGCGAGCGGCGTTGATTTAACCCAGTTTCGTTTATGGTATTCACAATCGGGCACGCCAGTATTGGATGTTGCCGAGCATTGGGATGCAGCAACGGGTGACTATACGCTAACGATTGATCAAAGCTGTCCGCCAACACCTGGGCAAGAGACTAAGACAGCGTTTATTATTCCTGTACAAATGGCCTTGGTTACCGATGCTGGCTTGCAAGCAGTTCCTTGTGAATCTGCGCAAGTCAATATTAAAGTGTCTGACGCTAACGACTTTATGTTATCCGTTACACAGCCGCATCAAAGCTTTTGTTTTAAAGGCCTAGCGGCTAAGCCGGTGCCGTCTTTGCTACGTGGCTTTTCTGCGCCCGTTAAGTTGAATTTTGCTTACGCACTAGAAGATTTATTGCAGTTACTCAAAAATGATAATGACGGCTTTGTGCGTTGGGATGCCACTCAACGTTATGCCATGCAACTGATTCAAGCGCATGTCGATGGTTCACAGTTAATTGATAGTGTGCAGGGTGATAAAGCGGTTACGGCCTTAGGTAAGGCTTTAGTTGCACTGATTGAGCAAGGCTTTAAAGAGCAGCGCTGGCAAGCAGATTGCGATGCGGCATTGTTGGCTGAAATATTACGCTTGCCGGGTTATCAGTATGTACTTGAGCAGTTTGAGTCTATTGATATTCGCGCCATTGAATCAGCGATTGAAATATTACAAACAGCGTTGGCATTGCAGTTAAAAACTGTTTTAACCACGGCTTATGTCAACTTATCTCAGCAGTTAGTTGCGCTAGGTGATTACAGCCCAAGTGCTGACCATATTGCATTGCGTAGTTTGAAAAATACTTGTTTAGGCTATTTGATGCGTGCGCAAGATACAGCGTTAGTCAGTCATGCTGTTGATCAGTATCAAGCAGCGAACAATATGACCGATCAAGCTTCTGCATTAGCGGCCTTGGTGAATTGTCCCTTAGATGAAGCTGAATCAGAAGCGGCAGATTGTCTTGCTCAGTTTTACACGCAGTTCTCACATGAGAGCTTAGTGGTCAATCAGTGGTTGGGGCTACAGGCGAGCAGTAGTAAGCCAAATGCCTTGCAGCGGGTTAAGTCGTTAATGCAAAACGAGGCTTACGATAATACTAATCCGAATAAAGTGCGTGCGCTTATTGGTGGGTTTTGCATGCGTAATATCCCGCAGTTTCATGCGGATGATGGTTCGGGTTATGACTTGCTTGCTGATGAGGTGATTCGTTTAGATGGGCTTAATCCGCAGTTGGCTTCACGTTTGCTCACACCGTTAACGCAGTGGCGTCGTTTTGCTGCACCGCAGTGTGATTTGATGCGGGCGGCGTTAGGGCGTATTGCTGATGCGGATGATTTGTCGGCTGATGTGTTTGAGGTGGTTTCTAAAAGTAGTGATGAGTAGGGAGCGGGGTTGTAAGTTTATAGTTAAGATTAGGTGATTGTCGGGGTGGCCCGACATACCAGGGTCTAGATCTTTGAGCTCTATCTGATAGAGTTTTTATATTCTGGTTTTTTAGTTTGTTTTTTATAGTTTTCAGTTCAAGG
>DMZE01000155.1 GCA_003492055.1 Cellvibrionales bacterium | reverse complement strand
AAAGCACAGAATCATTCAAAAGAAGGTATGCCGGAATAGTTTAAGGCTGAGATGATAGCTAATAGGGATCTATAAACTTAGCTCCAAAGCAAAGGCTAACCTTAAAAGGATTTTTCAGAAATTGTGTCAGTGTAAAAACTCCCAATATGTTTGTTAGTATCTGTTTTCATTTTTAACTCTTTAGTGTCTCAATCATTGATAGTATTCTTTTATTTCTTCCTAAATTAACAACTTATCCATAGCTAGATTGTCTTTGTCTACTTGGTTTGCAATATTATGCATTAACCAAAATTTCTAGGAGGCAGTAGCCACTAAGAAACCATTAAAAGCCACTAAGTTGCCGCTATGAAAAAATATGAATATAAAACTATAACGATTAAATTCAGGATTGGATTTTTTAAAAAAAGAACGCCTGATATATCAGGAATGCTAAACAGGGAAGGTGCGCAAGGCTGGAAGCTCAATCAAATGGTTTTGCCCGCAGCAACTTTTGGTGAGTCAGAGCAAATGATCGCCGTTTTAGAAAGAGAGATAGTTGCTTAACGCTAGCTCCCTTTAATAACTCGTAAAATATAATGATATTACTTTACGTTTCTTAGGTTGCTCTCTAGGCAGCTCTCTAGGTTGTTTTATAGCCTGTTTCGTTACTCTTTTTCTAATACGCTTTGAGACTCAAGTTTTATCATCTTTGTTTGCTATTTTTCTTGAACTTCACTGCTGTCTGTAAGACACTGTCACACCATCACGGTTACCAACTTAATGTGCATCCTTTTATTGTGTTTGTTTGTCAGTTATTCGACGAGCAGGCCTGTTGTTTTATTGTAAAACGCCTCATTAGGTCAGTGTGAATCTAGCAAGCTTGAACCGATTAATAGATTCAATAAGCCGGTTTTAAACTACCAAAAAAGTTATAAGTAGATAGCGGGAGTCTTCTAGTGCGAGTATGGGCAGTAGCCAATCAAAAGGGCGGCGTTGGTAAAACAACCTCTACAGTGAGTCTTGGTGGCTTATTGGCCGAGCAGGGCCATAAGGTGTTGCTTATTGATCTCGATCCGCACGGTTCTTTAACCAGTTACTTTGGTTATGACCCCGATTCTTTAAGTGCTAGCAGCTACCAGTTATTTCAAGGCGAAGCTAATAAACATGCCGATGATGTTTTGTCATTAGTCTCAGGTACTTCTGTGCCAGGTTTGTCGATAATGCCAACCTCGCCAGCATTGGCAACGGTTGAGCGTCAGATGACAGGTAAGGATGGTATGGGGCTGCGCGTCAATAAAGCCTTACAATCTATCGATGGTACATTCGATTACGTGTTGCTTGATTGTCCGCCAGTTCTTGGCGTGCTGATGATTAACGCATTAGCCGCTTGTGAAAAGCTGATTGTGCCGGTACAAACCGAATTCTTAGCATTAAAAGGGTTAGAGCGTATGACCCGAACCATGCAAATGGTCCAAAAAGCACGTCCTCAGCCACTGTCGTTTACTGTGGTGCCTACCATGTTCGATCGCCGTACACAGGCTTCGGTATCTTCGTTGAATACCTTAAGAAAGCAATACAGTGAGCACTTGTGGCGTTCAGCGATTCCGGTTGATACAAAGCTTCGTGATGCCAGTAAATTGGGTAAGGTGCCTTCAGAGCATGATTCTGACTGTCGTGGTGTTAGGGCTTATCGTCAGTTGCTTAATCACTTGCTCGAAGAGCAGGTTCAAAGTGACAAAAAACTTACCGCTTAAACCATTGCTTAATTTTAAAGGTCTATAGACTATTTTGCGTCCCCAGGAAATCGCCTTACCCTCAAATGTTGATTCCGATTTAGCGGTAAAAGCTTATATCGAGTCGCTTTTGTTTGATGCCGATGTTGCCTTTGGTGCTGCTGTTGATGGCAGCTCTGATGGTCAGGATGCTTCTGCTGCGACGTCTATAAATCCCTCTCCCATTAATACAGTTTCTATTCCTAGCGCTTTAGGCGCTGATGATCTTTCCGCTGATGCCTCTCATGTTAGTGCTAATGCTGACGTTGACGCTAAAGTAGATGCTTTATCAGATATTGATTTTGATGGCGGCTTAGATAATGGCTTAGATGGCGATTTAGATGATGGCCTAGACAGTCAGGCAGCTGCTGAGGCGACCAAGAACAATCCATTTTTAAAGCAGTTAGAGGCTGCGCAACGCCGAGGCCGCGCTAAATCAGCCGCTGGCGTTGGTGGCGAAAAGGTTGATAATCGGCCGGTGTGGGGTCGAGAAAATTTCCGCTGTTTGGCGTTTAATGTTGCGGGTTTAAAGTTAGCCGTGCCGGTTCAATTTATTGACGGTATGCAGCCATTAGATCTTGTTGCGGTAACGTCGCCCTTGGCGTCTTCTTCTGCTCCTAATGCTCTCGTTTTAGGTGAGATGAAGCTTGATCGAAGTGAGAATGCTAAGCCTGTTTGTGCTGTGCTCGATACGGCCAGGCTGGTTATGCCAGAGCGTTACGACAATGCTATGAAAGAGTCTTATCGTTATATTCTTACCCTTAAAAATTGCGACTGGTCTATTGCTGTCGATTCTATAGGCGGCGAAATTGGCTTGAGTCCGCAGAATGTTCGCTGGCGCAGTGAGCATACTCGTCGTGAATGGTTGGCAGGGACGGTGGTGGATAAAATGTGTGCCTTAATAGATATCGATCTTTTGAATCGGCAGATGATG
>DMZE01000114.1 GCA_003492055.1 Cellvibrionales bacterium | reverse complement strand
TCAACCTTAAGCCCGCAGGGTGAGCGCTGATGGCGAATAAGAATCGCTTTAATAAATGGTCATGGCGAGTCTATCCTCTTTGGATTTTTTTGTTGGTCGCGCTGGTAGCGATTATTGTCCGTTTGGGTCAATTGCAGGTCACAGATAGCGAGCGCGGTCGTTTGTTTCTGCAGCAGCAGGGTGATGCGCGAGTATTGCGGACCGAAAAAATTCCAGCAAGTCGTGGTGAAATTGTTGATCGTAATGGCGAGTTGCTTGCCATTAGCACGCCGGTTAAATCAGTTTGGGTCAATCCATCATTGGTCGATAAAAGTGATACGGGTATTCAGCGCCTGGCCACTGCCGTTGCGATGAGCGAAAAAGCGGTTCGTAAAAGGCTATCAAGTAAAAGCCAATTTGTTTATTTAAAACGCCAGCTCGATCCACAAAAAGCCGATCGTATTCGGGATCTTGAGTTAGAGGGCGTGTTTTTTGAAACAGAATACAAACGCTTTTATCCTGCCGGTGAGGTGGCTTCGCATCTCGTTGGTTTTACCGGTGTTGATGAACATGGCCAAGAAGGTATTGAGCTATCGTATGACAGCCTCTTAACGGCCGAAGACGGCGTTAAGCAAGTGATGAAAAATGCTCATCACGACATTATTAAAGATATTAAGTTAGTGAAAGCGGCTACCGAAGGACAGCGTTTGGCGTTATCGATCGATATGCGATTGCAATATATTGCCTATCGAGAATTAAAAGCGGCAGTAGCGAGTTATAAAGCGAAATCCGGTTCGATGGTTATTCTTGATGTGCAGTCGGGTGAAGTGTTGGCGTTGGTGAACCAGCCCTCGTATAACGCTAACGATCGCAGTCAGTTGCTTCCTGAAAATATGCGCAATCGTGCATTAATTGATTTATTTGAGCCCGGCTCAACAGTGAAGCCTTTCACTATTATGGCGGCTCTGGAATCGGGTGATTTTGATGCCTCATCCATTATTGATACCACCAAAGGCTTTATTCGATTAAATGGCAATAGCGTTGTTGATATTAAGGATTATGGAGAGATTGATCTTGCGACAGTGCTGAGTAAATCGAGTAACGTCGGTACCAGTAAAATTGCATTGGATCTTGATATTGATCAAATGCAAAATTTGTTTGCACGTGCTGGGCTTGGCGAGTATTGCGCTACGGGTTTTCCGGGAGAGCAGGCAGGGTATTTACCTAATCATCCGCGTTGGAACGATATTCAAAAAGCTACCTTATCATTTGGTCATGGTCTATCGGTTAATACTGTGCAGTTGGCGCGTGCTTATGCTGTGATTGCCAATGATGGTATTAAGCATCCTGTGAGTTTGTTAAAACTCAGCGATAAAGAGCGCGCTGCAAGACAAGCTGGTCGTTCGGGTGATCGCGTAATTTCTGCCAGCGTGACGCGCGAAGTACGCGAGATGATGATAGGCGTTGTTGAAAAAGGCGGCACGGGTACGCAGGCGAAAATTCCTGGTTACAGTGTTGCAGGTAAAACAGGTACTGCTCATAAAGTGGGTGTTTCTGGTTATGAAGAGCGTCGCTATCGCGCCACTTTTGCTGGTATGGTTCCTGCCTCTTCGCCAAAATTAGTTGCGGTAGTGACTATTAACGACCCTCAGGGTGAAAAGTATTTTGGCGGTGAAATTACTGCGCCAGTATTTTCGCGCGTGATGCAATCAGCGTTGCGCCTAATGGATATTACGCCTGATCGTTTGCATGAATTAGGTGAGCAAGCTCCTGTTAACGCTACAGTGAACGCTGAGATAGTTTCAGTGCAACAGCATGGAAGCGTTTAATATGACCAGCTACTCGCCAGCGCAGGCTGTGTCGCATCGGCTCGAAGATTTACTCTCGGGCTTGTTGGCTGAAAACAGCTTGCCTGATGATTGTGCTAATACAGCCATTACAGGTATCGCGACCGATAGTCGTGAAGTTCTGCCTGGAGATTTATTTATTGCGCTAAACGGTTTAACCGTTGATGGTCGTACTTATATTAATGAGGCGATTGAGCGGGGTGCCGTTGCTGTTGTTGCTGAGGCCGATGAGTCGTTTTCTGCTCGTAACAAAGGAACAGTTGCGATTATTAGTTTGCAAAACCTCACTGAGCATTTGAGTAAAATTGCTGGTCGTTTTTATGGTGAGCCAACAGAAAATCTTACTGTGATTGGTGTGACTGGCACTAATGGTAAAACCAGTTGTAGTCATTTGATTGCGAGTCTTGCAACCACGGTTGGCCATAAAAGTGGTTTGATTGGCACTTTAGGTTATGGTGTCTACCAGCAGCAGGAGTTTGAATTACAACAAACTGGTTTTACGACTCCCGATGCTGTTCAGCTTCAGGCTTGCATGCAGAAGTTACAGGCCGACAGTTGCAATGTTATTGCTATGGAAGTCTCTTCGCATGCTTTAGCTCAGCATCGCGTTGATGCCATCCATTTTAATATTGCTGTGTTCACTAATTTATCGCACGACCATCTCGACTTTCATAAAAATATGGCTAGCTATGCGGCAGCCAAGCGTCGATTATTTTCTTTTGATGGTATTGATGCTGCGGTGATTAATGCCGATGATGAATTTGGTGAGCGTTTAGCTAAAGAGTTGCGTTCGCATAGCAAGGTATTCACTTATTCAGTGAGTAACACGCAGGCCGATATCTTTACGCAAAATACCCGTTATTCATTAAATTCAATTTCTAGTGATGTGGTCTCTCCTTGGGGGCGTGCCACTATAACGATGCCACTCATTGGTGAGTTTAATTTAAGTAATGCGTTAGCAGCACTCACCGCATTGCTCGCTTCTGGTGGTGACTTTGATGCGTTAATAGCGGCCACTAGTGAAGTGACTGCGGTTAAAGGGCGAATGGAAATTGTCAGTGATTCGTCTTCTCAAGCAATCGATAATAAAACCGTTGTGGTTGATTACGCGCATACCCCGCAAGCCTTAGAGCTAGCGTTAGCGGCTTTGCGATCGCATACCAACGGACAGTTATGGTGTGTTTTTGGTTGCGGTGGCGATCGTGATAATGATAAGCGAGCGGCTATGGGTCGTATCGCTAAAAATTTAGCAGACAGTGTTGTTATTACTTCTGATAATCCTCGCAGTGAGCCAGCGGCACAAATTATTGATGATATTTTACTTGGCATTGACGATATGCATGACGTCAATGTTGAGCCTGATCGTGCCGCCGCTATTGCCTTTGCCATTGAGCAAGCAGAGGCTGGCGATTTAATTTTAGTGGCAGGTAAGGGCCATGAACAATTTCAAATTATCGGTGCTTCGAAATTACCGTTCAGTGATGCCGATGTCGTGCGTGAATGTCTTTCTCGTGAGCTTCATGAGGATTGCCAGTCATGATGAGTGGAATTGATCTGCAGATGTTAGCCGCTGCTAATGATGGCGTGTTGACTGGCGAGAATGCGGCGGTCACTGGCATTTGTATCGATAGTCGTAAAGTCGTTAATGGCGATGTTTTTGTTGCTTTAACCGGTACTCAATTAGATGGTCATGAATATGTTGCCAGCGCTGCCAAGCGGGGTGCGGTGGCAGCCATTGTCGAAAAAATTCAAGATATTCCACTGCCACAAATTGTCGTGGCTAATTCTTTATATGCTTTAGGTGTTATCGCGAAAGTGAATCGCGACGCTTATAAAGGTAAGGTCGTTGCGATTACGGGGAGTTCGGGAAAAACCAGCTGTAAAAATATGCTGGCCGCTATTCTCGAGCAAGTGGGTACTGTCTGCGCCACGCATGGCAACTTTAATAATGAAATTGGCTTGCCGTTAACTGTGCAACGCCTTAATGAAAGTCACGATTACGCCGTATTAGAAATGGGTGCGGCAAAATCAGGTGATATTAGTTATTTAGTCGGTATTGGTCAGCCACATATCAGCGCCATAACCAATATTAATGAAGCGCATATAGGTGGTTTTGGCAGTATCGAAAATACCGCTAAAACAAAAGCTGAAATTTATAAAGACTTACCCGCAGAGGGTTGGGCTGTAATTAATCGAGATGACGTCTTTGCGGCTGATTGGCGTGAAAGTTTATCACCTCAAGCGGCGCAGGGACGACTGATTGAATGCGCTTTAACGGATAGCTATGCCAATGTTTATGCGAGTGATATTACGCAGAATATTGATGGCTTAAGTTTTAATGCCAACATTCGACTTGATAACACGACCAGCGTTTTGCCAATAAAGATGAATTTTTTAGGTATCCATAATGTGCGCAACGCCTTAATGGCTGTCGCTATGGCCAAAGCCTTAGAGGTAAGTGATGTCGATATTATTCAAGGTTTGGCTGCTGTTGCTCCTGAGAAAGGAAGGCTGTGTCGCGTAGCGGGCGAGAACGATTTACAAATATTAGATGATAGTTATAACGCCAATCCGCAGTCCATGTATGCGGCTATTGATGTATTGGTATCTTTTAGTGGCTCAGAAAAAAAGAGTATTGCTGTGTTAGGTGACATGGCTGAGTTGGGCCCAGGTGCTGCGGCCATGCATTTTAATGTTGGTCAGTATGCTGCGCTTGCAGGTATTGATTGCATTTATGTGATAGGTGAATTTGCTGCGCAAACATTGGCTGGTTTTAATCAGCAGTCAGATGACGAAGTATCGAACTTAACATTAGAA
>DMZE01000050.1 GCA_003492055.1 Cellvibrionales bacterium | reverse complement strand
AGCTAAACGCTTATTCAGCTTCAGGAACAACCGAAATGCTAACAACTGTGTTCACGTCACTGTGGAATTGAAGAGTAATCTCAACAACACCCACTTCGCGAATAACGCCATTAGGCATACGTACTTCTGATTTTGAAACGGCGTGACCAGCAGCAGTAATCGCATCGGCAACATCTTTAGTGCCAATTGAACCAAACAGTTTACCTTCATCACCGGCATTCGCTTCGATAGTAATCGCTAGCTCAGCCATAAGGCCAGCACGTGCTTGCGCAGCAGCTAAGGCTTCATCAGCAGCGGCTTGTAATTCAGCACGACGCAATTCAAATTCAGCAACACTTTTTTCTGTTGCAGGAACCGCTTTACCATAAGGAATTAAAAAGTTTCGGCCAAAACCTGACTTAACATTGACCTTATCTCCTAAACTACCTAATTTGGCAACTTTCTCCAGAAGAATAACTTCCATAGCACTAACCTCTATCAATAATCTAACTGTATCTATTTTGATGTCTGGCTGTTGTTAATCACTGTTTAGAAAAAATCGTAAACGGTAATGACACAAACAACCTGCTTTTATCTTAACTTTTTCAAACTAACTAATTTATTTAGTCAATCGCAATCTAAAATCCAGTGCGCTATCGGCTATAACAGCCATCATTAGCAGTGGCACTACAGGTGCGAATGTAATAAATATTACATAAAATCCAAACAACCAATGTCGGCTTAATTGTTTCAACGCCACTAGCGCGTGAACCAGTGCAATACCCACAACAATTATCGGTATTGCAAACAACCATGCCCATTGATGATAGCCCTCAATACTTGAGAACAAAACCAATCCAGCCACTAACACTAAAATGTTAGTGCGGTTTAAACGTAATTGATAAAACTCTTGCTGAAAACCACCTGGGTTATACAACTTGGCTTGCCACCAACGCGCAGTAAACAAACTTATCAATGTCAGTAACATTTGCATAAACGCTAAGTTACCCAGCAAATGTTCTGCTGTTAATGGTGGCATTTGCGCTAACATTTGCTCAGCGCGTTCTGGATTACCACCATTAGCTGCAGCTAATTCAAGCTGCTGTTTAAATACGTCTAAACCTTGCTCTGCATAAACCATGAGTAGAGCAACATAATCACTAGCAAAAACTAATAACGCCCCTGCCCAAATAATAATAACAAAAGGGGTAAGCGTTATTACCGTGCTCCAACTACTAGTAGCTCTTAATGCTACTGCCAATACGCTACTGCAAAGTAACGTACTGAGCGGAACGATATTACCTGTGTATGCCCAAGCGGCGGCAAGCAACAATACGAATAAAAAAACATTCGCTGAAGCCTGCAAACCTCTGCGTAAAATTGCCAAGGCAACTGCCGCAGAACCCAGCCAAGCGAGCAACAAGGTTAATAACGTCATTAATAGCATCATGACGAAGCAATAACCTTTCTAATTACTTATGGCTATCCGTATAAGGCACTAACGCTAAGTAACGCGCGCGCTTAATAGCCGTTGCCAACTGACGCTGGTACTTTGCTTTTGTTCCAGTAATACGACTAGGAACAATTTTTCCTGTTTCTGAAATATATTCTTTTAATACATCGAGGTCTTTGTAATCGATGTAATCAACGCCTTCGGCGGTGAAACGACAAAATTTTCTACGGCGAAAAAAACGAGCCATGATGTTCTCCTATTACTTAATCTGCTGTAGCCGAATTATTCGGCTGCGGTATCGTCCGAGCTTTTTGACTCGGCATTCGCTGCACTATCACTGGTATCTTCAACTGCTTTTTTCTCTGGTGCTTTAGCAGCTTCAGTCGCAGAGCGGGCATCGTAACGAGCTTTACGCTCACGCTGCTCAGTTTCCGCTTTCATGATAGACGACTCGTCTGTAACAGGCGCATCGGTGCGAATGACTAAGTTTCGAATCACAGCATCATTGTATTTGAAGTTAGTCGTCAATTCTTCCAACGCAGGTTGGGTCGCTTCGACATTCATCAAAACGTAGTGCGCTTTATGGATTTTGTTGATTGGATAGGCCAACTGACGTCGTCCCCAATCTTCTAGGCGATGAACTGAGCCACCGTCTTTATTAATAGCCGTAGTATATCTTTCGATCATACCTGGGACTTGCTCGCTCTGGTCCGGATGAACCATGAACACGATTTCGTAGTGTCGCATATGTGCTCCCTATGGGATTATGCTTTCTGCAAATACCGTCGACTTGCCAGTCGATTGTCTTGCAGTAAAACAAGGAGTTAAGCCTTCAAACGGTCTGAGGGCGAAAAAAGAGCGCGAAGTCTATGGAAAGTGGGCTTAAATAGCAAGATATAATCTCTGTTAAGCGATTTTTAGCCTTATTTCGCTACCACTTACCCTCATAGAGCGCATTCGGCTTATAGTTAAAAGCCTGCCTCTTTGACCAAAAATGGACCGATTATGATCGACGCACTCACAAAATAGACATTATCGCTAAGCGCTCAACGCCTCTCAGCACCTTTCAGCACCTTCTTAGCGCCTTCATTATTAACAGTGGATATATCAGTGAAGGATTAAAGGATGAAGAATGAAGTGCCAATAGTGAGAAGAAAGAGCCGCCTAACAAGCATTACGCGCTTAACAGCTCTTCAAATAATGAAGATTCGACTTCAAGGCGTTCAGCCACCGTTAACAACCCGGCAAGATACTGCTCTCGTGATAGACCACAATCACGCTGAAACTCAAGCGTAACCAGCTCATCCCATATAGCGTCATTATCGGCTGAGCCTTGAGAAATACGTATTAGAAGAGCGATAGTTTCATAATCAAAATCATGCGATTGCTGATAAAGATAAACAAACTGACGCAGCTTTGTGCTTGGCGTAACACTGCCACAATAAGAAAGACCGGAATCGACTTTTAGACACACATCGGGATCAATTAGCGGCACATTAACACCTGACCACTCACTAACGATATGTTCGAGCAAAAACTCAGGGTACGGCAATCCATCGTCCGTCATCTGCTTAATATTGATAGTGAATCCCCTACTGGTATCGCTGAATGTAAAATTATTGATGCTTACTCTATGCTCTAAATCTAGCTCGATACTTATCCCTTTTCGATGCTACCTAGATACTTTTTTCTGCCCCTTAAACTCTCAGGTCGCGCATCATAACCCCTTGAGTTATATAATAAAAGCCCTTCCTTTATACCGAATTTTAAGTACGTTGGCAGCCCTTATACCTTCATTATTAAACAACTTATTAACAGGCCCTAAAGCCGAAGTGTTGACTCACTATTTTCGTGAATTCGAGCACGTTAATGAAGACAAAACCGCAGAATACGAGTTAAAGAAAAGAATTTGCAATTCGATTAATTAATCACTCCTATACTCAAAACCAGATTCATCATCAAAATCGATTAATACCAAGCACTTTTAACAACATGCACATGCCTATTCAGCGCTCCATCATCGGAGGAGACAATGATCAACGATTCACGCCAAACACTCATCGAATGCCACTCTCGCTTACGCCGGTTTTGCCAGAGCCAGCTAAGCACGCTTATTAACGCAGCGAGTGAGTACCTTGTTCAGCAGGCCCAGCAAGCGGATGACAATGAAACACAGCAGCGATACTTTGAAGTTCAGCAGGTCATCGATACTCAGCACAAAAAGCTATCGGCACAATTTGAACGAACACTCTCAACACTATTTGCTGTATTAATTACCCCTAGCGCTCATGGCAAGACCAACAACACCGACCCGCATGACAGCGCTTTAAGCTTGCTCGGCAAAGATGAAATGGAGCTTAAGGTTGCGCTTACCAGTATGAGTCATCGTGCAGAAGCTGATTATGCCGAAGCCTTATTTGCGCTGGGTCAACGACTGGCTTTACTGAATAACGGCATTAAACTCACGTCTGAAAACAACCCCTTTGCACCACAAGTGCTTTGCAATAACTTTATGGCCTGCATTGATGATTTGTCACTCGACCTGCAAAGCCGATTAATTTTATTAAAATTATTTGATCGCTATTTTATCAAGCACCTCACCAATATTTATGCTGAGGTGAACTTGTTCTTGGTGAATCACAACGTACTACCAAATCTTCGCTACCATCATCGTAGTGATCGCTCTATTGCGCCCAAGCGACGCAAAAGCGATAACGCCTTTATAAAAGAATCCGAAGACCGACAAAGCGAACTTTTTGACGTTATGCGTTCACTACTTAGCGCGCAACCGATGCAACAAAACAATCAGCTGCCCAGTATTTCTGTTGAGCGCTTAATTGCCGAACTTAGCGCACTGCAATCGCAGCAACTTATGCGCTTTACCGGCACATCCATTATTGCCGAACCCGCGCCTGCATTAGCAAATACCAATACGAATACCAGCCAACAGCAAGCCATTGAATGCGTCGGCATTTTATTTGAACACATCCTTAATGATGACAGCCTGCATGACTCAGTGAAATCACTTCTTAGTCATTTACATACACCGCTGCTTAAACTGGCATTACTGGATGACACTTTTTTAAGTAATCCCAAGCATGACGCAAGACAACTGGTTAACCAATTAATTAACGCCGGTGAATATTGGCTGACAGACGACATATCAACTCAGAATAATATTTATCAACAAATGCAACGCGTAATAAAAAAAATCATTACCGATTTTGATAATGACAACAGCAACGAAATATTCAGCCATGTCAGCGCCGAGTTAAATACCTATATAGAAAAAATTGAACGTCAAGCCAGCATCACAGAAAAACGAAGCATTCAAGCCGTTAAAGGCAAAGAAGCGCTAGCCTCGGGACGCCAAAAAGTAACGGCCTTGATTAATGAAAAGATCTGCAACGAACCGCTACCCAAGCCTATTTTGCAACTCATTAACAAACCATGGAATGCATTTTTAGCTTATACATTACTTAGATATGGTGACGACAGCACTCAGTGGCAAGAAGCCATTAATTTTATTGATGAACTACTATGGTATATCGAACCCAAAATCAATAAAGAAGAAATACTACAAGCAAAAAATTTACGCAGCGCACTCAATGAAAAATTGAAATATGGATTAAGTAGCGTAGGACTTGACGCAAATGAAATACAGCAACACCTTAACAGCTTAGATATGTGTAGCAAACTGGCTACCGAAAACATCCATGATGTAGATGTAAATGACATAAATAAAAAAAACCTGCTTAGCAATGAACAAACAATATCAAAAAAGCGCCCACCCAATGTTAAGGAATCTCATTTACAAAGTGAGAAGAAATTAGATCTGAAAACTCATCAACCCATTAACGACAGAAAACAAGAAAACAAACAACCAATAAAAACAAAACCTCTGGCAGCTATTAATGAACGTGCCAGTGATGAATCAATAGCAGCTGTTTTATCTATGGATTTTGGTACCTGGCTGGATTGGCAACAAAAAAATATGCCCTCACGCCGATTAAAGCTCACTTGGTATAACCAAAAAACTCAAAACTGTATGCTATCAAATTCCATGGGGCAGCAAGTCGCTATTGTGAGCGCTAACGAAATTGCACTAGGCATTAATTCAGGATCAATAATCATGAGTGACACTCAGCTTAAAAAACCTTTCTTTGAGCGCATGCTAGAAACGGTTGTTGATCGCTTAAGACTTAAAACCCAAACAGCCTAACGAATAAACTTAATGTGAGAAATTGTCATGACTTCACCACTGCACAAAGCCAGCTCTATAGAATTACAAACGCGACGCCAACAGCAACGCGTTGAACTGCATAAACCCATTTCAGTGATCAACATTAACACGCATAAAAAAATGGGCGCATTAGTCAATATCACCACAGAAGGATTTATGCTAATGAGTGATACGCTTATCGAGAGTAACCGTATCTACTCTGTGAGTTTATTACTGCCCGATGCAATGAATGGTCACAAACAGGTCGACCTTGGCAGCGACTGCCTATGGAGCCGAGATGAAGTAGAAGGTGAACGCTATTGGGCAGGCTTTCAGATTATTGATGCCTCGCGATCAGCACTCGATTATATTGAGGCGCTAATCACTGACTTTAGCCAAATCAACGGCCAATAGAAGCCCGACGGCAATCAGCCTATATCAATGCGAAAAATTGACGTTAAATAAGACCAGATAATTCATAGTGATATTCACCATTTCACCACTCTGACGGTATAATCTCTGACATTATATAAAGACAGCTATTTTAAAAAACGATTTTCACTTTTTTTTGCGGAGACACTCCTTGCATATCGATCAAGCAACCCCTGCCGAGCTACAAACTGCTCTGGCTGAACTGGAAC
>DMZE01000012.1 GCA_003492055.1 Cellvibrionales bacterium | reverse complement strand
TCTTCTAACACATCACCAATTGGGCGGCTAACTAAGTCACCACGCATAGAAGGGATAATACAAAAAGAGCAACGGTGGTTGCAGCCTTCAGATATTTTTAAATAGGCATAGTGTCTAGGGGTAAGTTTTACGCCCTGCGGTGGTACTAAATCAACAAAGGGATCAATAATACGTTTATTGGGTACATGCTCATGAACGGCAGAGACCACTTCTTCATAGGCATGCGGACCGCTAACATTGAGTACATTGGGATGCACTTGAATAATATCATCGGCATTGGCGCCCATGCAGCCAGTGACAATGACTTTACCGTTTTCATTGAGTGCTTCGCCAATGGCATCTAACGATTCTTGCTTGGCGCTATCAATAAAGCCGCAAGTGTTAACGACAACAATATCGGCATCATCGTAGCTAGGCACTACGTCATAGCCATCAATTTTAAGTTGCGTCAATATGCGTTCTGAATCAACCAATGCCTTTGGGCAGCCAAGACTTACAAAACCAACTTTAGAAGAGTTTTCTGACATGAATTTTAGCTATCCGAGTAATTTAATTGTTGACTGATCGACTGCTTGATTGAGTCATGATAATGGCGTCTATCGATTATTGGTCGGCATTGTAGCAGTTGTTAACAACTGGCATCTCATTTTTTAAGCAATCTATAACGGCCATGGCATCGTCGCGGCTGAGGAAATTACCAATAACTACTTCTTCTTTATCATTTGATAGCACAAGGCTGGGCGCTTCCCAGTTATGCTTAGATTCGGTAGTGATTAAACGGCTTTGCTGTTTTTGCCACTGCCAGCTGCCACGCGGGCGATAGCTGCCTTTTTCAATGCTTAGCGTAGATTCAGACACGGTAATGGTATGTTGGTAGCTGAGCTTCCAAGAGACATAGTAAAGCCCGGCGCTGAGGGCGAGGATTTTAAAGACAGCAAAGGGCCAAATAACCCAGGTGCCAGTTACTACCGAAAAGCCAATGGCAATAAAAATAATAAGCGCTGCTAAAGACCAAATAACGCGCTTATTGCCTTCCCAGCTTAGCGAACGGTTGGGTGATAGTGTAATGCGTGTTACGGCGGCGTTTGAAGCATTGTCGCTAGCAGGCTGGTGTTCGATTGTTATCATTATGTTATCCGATTAACGTCATAAGCTGAATCCACATGGCCAGCAGTGTAAGCATCGATAATAGAAACGCCGTAAAGCGATGAAGTACATGGTTGTAGCTAATATGAATAGCACTGTGTAGCAGTCGAAAAAACACATAAAGCCAAGCTAGCTTGACCATAAGTGCGCTATCAATTTGTAAGGCAATAAGCAAAACCGCCAAAAGATAAAACAGTATGGGTGTTTCTAAAAGATTGGCAAAGTTACGGCTCAGCTTTTGAACGTAGTCTGGCGGTGTGTAACCTGACATAAAAATATAGTATTTGGGGTTAATGTCTTTGCGGCGTACGCTAATGAAACGGGATATGCCCGTGGCAAAAGCCATAATAAAGGTGAGTATCACTAAACTAAAAACGGGGTAGATAATATCCATAATGGCAGTCTCTTAGTCATTTTTATAGCGCTTTTGGGTGAGGTTAATATGCCCAACCGCCTAATGAATGTAAAGCTTTAGAATGGCGTTTGTAGTGTGTGTAACAAGTACTTAATGAGTTTTAGCTTTTATTAAAGTCAATAACGAGTATGTCACCATTGGCTGGCGTTGGCTCTGGCAGCTCCCAGTCCCATACTTCATGGCTAAAGTCATCATCAAGTCGTGCACATAAATCGACAAAGGGCTGGCGCTGTGGGTCGGCAATAATGGCTTGCTCAACACCGGCTTCTTTGGCGCGATGAAATAAGTCAAACAGCACATCATTGAGTTGATCCCAAAAACAAATATCACCGCCAATAATTAAGTCATAGCCTGTCAGTGTTTCTACATCAAGCTCTTCAAACTTCTTTACCATTTGCTTAATATGAACTTCATTCAGTCCAGCATGCGCTTGTAGGTAAGGGAACACATCAGGATCGGCATCAACCCCTGTCACTTCTGCATCAAATTGCTTGGTGCAATAAATAGCTGTTAAGCCCCAGCCACATCCAATCTCAAGTATTTTGGCATTCTTCTTGGGTGGATTGTCATTAAGGTAGTCCATAAGCAAATAGCTTGAACTCCAAAATTTATCACCATGAATCGAAGTGGGATACTCTTCTTTCAACTTTTTGATCACAGTGTGCTGTGATGTCATGCGTTTTACGCCTAGTTCTTCGCTAATGGTCACTGGCGTGGTGCTGATGTTACCTTGGATGCTTGTCGTCATGTATCGAATCTTCTGTTATTGAGTTGCCTGCCGGCTATTGTTGTCAGTGCTGATTGTCATTGCCGGCTGTCAGTGCCGATTGTCATTGCCAATAAGGCTATTATTTTTTGCAATTATAAAGGTTTTACATACAGTAAATAGTGATATCTCATTGTTACTATACACAAAATAGGAACAAAATCGGCATAAAAATAAATAGCGGATTGGTGGCTGACTCAACGAAATCTTATTCTAGTCTGCAAGGCATTATTATTTAAACGTGCCATAAAAATAATGAACTTTTTGATCTATTATAGGACCAAGTAAACAGGCATAGATTTATGGCAGACAAATGATTGCGGCAAGGTGATTAAGACAGGTGATTACCAAGAGGCATAAGTCTAAATATTGATTTTAAACGGCGAATATAAGTAATCGTTAGATTGGCTCTGGTTTTTACATCGTCTGGTTTTTACATCGTATTGTCATGACGCTGTCATCATATTTTCATCATAATGGCACGTTAAAGCATTCTATTAATATCCATCAGGTCATTTTGAGTTTTTTGTTAGTTTTTTGTTATATCTCCCCGCTTACTCGTTAAGCACTTCAGCCTCGTATTTTGCGGGGCTTTTTTTATCCAATAAATAGGTCATTTCTGCTCCGTCATCGCGCTATATGCTATGTCTCGTCTGCCTTATTAACAGAGTTGATGTCTGCTGCCGCGGTTGAGTCGTGTTAAGCTAGCGGCCGCGGTTTATCGCATAAACAGCCCAATTCTTTTAACTATTAGCAGCGCGAGAACGATGTACAAACAAATTAGGCCATTACTCTTTTCTATAAACCCTGAAGTTGCCCATGATTTGACCTTAGGTCTGCTGGGTGCAGCGGGAAATACTGGCTTAGCCAAGTGCCTGTTACCGGCGCCAGTGCAAGACCCTGTCGAATTATTAGGCTGTCGTTTCACTAATCGAGTGGGTCTAGCCGCTGGTTTAGATAAAAATGCGGCCTGCGTTAAAGGTATGGCGGCTTTAGGGTTTGGTTTTATTGAAGTTGGCACGGTTACGCCTAAGCCACAGCCCGGCAATGATAAACCCCGCATGTTTCGCTTGTCTGAGCACGAGGCCATTATTAACCGTATGGGCTTTAATAATCAGGGGCTAGCGGCTTTAACCCAGCGTGTTACTGCACTCCGACAATCTGGCTTATCGTTTCCGTTAGGTATCAATATAGGCAAGAACAAGCTGACCTCTGCTGAGCAGGCTGCTAACGACTATACGCAGTGTCTCGCTGAAGTCGCACATTTGGCTGACTACGTGACTATTAATTTATCTTCGCCTAATACGCCGGGCTTACGTGACCTTCAGTTTGGTGATGAGTTGCAAAAACTATTATCGGCCATTGTTGATAAGCGATCTGAATTGGCTGATCAATCAGGCAGCTTAACACCGCTGTTAGTTAAAATAGCGCCAGATATGGCGCGTGATGATTTACTCTCTGTTGCCGATCAACTTCATGCCAGCGGCATTGATGGCATTATCGCGACTAATACAACCATCGATAAAAGCTCGGTAAAAGGCAGTCTTCATTGTGATGAGGCGGGCGGCTTAAGCGGCAGCGTTTTGTTTGAAAAATCTACCGAAATTGTTGCAACGTTATCGCAGCACTTTCGTAGTGGGGCGGGTAGTGTTACTAGTACTGGTAATGTGACTGGAAGCGGGACTGGAAATGAAATGGTGATTGTCGGTGTAGGTGGTATTAACTCACCCGAGCAAGCCGTAGAAAAAATAGCAGCAGGGGCAGATTTAGTTCAGCTCTATAGCGGTTTGATTTATCAGGGGCCGTCTCTTGTGCGTCAATCTGCCCTAGCAATTCGCAATGCTCGACAAGCATAGCAGCACTATAGTATTAGTATAACAACAGCATTTTTAAAGAGAAGATAATGGTAGCTAACGAAAATTATATGGCGACATGCCCTAAGGGTTTGGAGCATGTGCTTGCCTTAGAGTTAACGGAGTTAAAGGCGGAAGGTGTTCAAGAGTCGGTAGCCGGTTGTTACTTTAGTGCTGATCTTGCCACGGCTTATCGCATTTGTTTATGGTCTCGCTTAGCGAACCGCGTGCTGTTATTACTGGCACGTACGCGTGTTGATTCTGATGAGTCTTTATATCAAACCGCATTTGGTTTACCTTGGGGGGATTATTTTTCTCCAGATAAAACCTTGTTAATTGACTTTAATGGTACCTCGTCCTTTATTCGTGATTCTCGCTTTGGTGCGTTACGGATTAAAGATGCGATTAATGATCATTTTGTAAATGCTGGTCATACGCGTTTAACTATCGATGATGAAAAGCCCGATGTATTAGTTTATGCGCGCTTATTTAATGGCCGTTTTTCTATTGGTTTAGATTTGGTGGGTGAGAGCCTGCATAAGCGCGGCTATCGCAGCAGTGGTGGTGCCGCGCCGTTAAAAGAAAACTTAGCCGCCGCCATTTTAAATCAAAGTGATTGGCCGGCTATTGCCAGCGAAGGCGGAAGCTTTGTTGATCCTATGTGTGGCTCAGGTACTTTGCTGATTGAAGCGGCATTAATGGCCGCTAATATTCCTCCGACGTTTTTGCGTACTCGCGGTTTAGTGGGGAATGGTTTATGGACGTTAACGCAGTTAATGACTTTTAATCATGATTTATGGCAGACCGCATTAGCGCAGCAAGAGCAGGCCGTTAGCGATTCACTTGACAAGCGTCAGTGTAAGATTCAAGGCTTTGATATTAACCCGCGTAATTTGGCACTGGCGCAAGATAATGTGGCTATAGCTGGGTTGGATGAATGGATTGAATTAAAGCAATGCGATATTGCTAATTTGGTATTAGATGAATCTTTGCCTAAAGGCTTGCTGGTAGTGAATCCACCTTATGGTGAGCGCTTAGGCGAAGTGGAAGCCCTTATGCCAGTGTATCGCCAGCTTGGCGATATGTTGAAGCGTAGCTGTATGGATTGGCAGGCTACGGTTTTTACCGGTAATCTGGATTTAGGTTGGCAGACGGGTTTGCGCAGCTGGCGTCAAAATCGTTTATATAACGGTAGCATTGAATGTCAGGTGCAGCGTTATAGAGTCAATGCTGCAAGTATTGTCGAAGATCAATCGGGTCGCGGTAAAAAAGTTCTGACATTTGAGAGCTTAAATGAGAATGCTCAAATGCTAGCGAATCGTTTACGCAAAAATCAAAAGCGTTTACGTAAATGGCTAAAGGCGAATGAGGGTATTTGCTATCGCTTATACGATGCCGACTTACCCGAGTATGCGGTAGCTATTGATTGCTATACCGCCGTTGAGCGAGTTGCTGGTGAAGGCGAAGATGTCAGCAGTTTTGAAAATGACGCTTTTGATACGAGTTCTTATGACAGT
>DMZE01000146.1:591-4224 GCA_003492055.1 Cellvibrionales bacterium | reverse complement strand
CCCAGCATTTACCGAAGACCTTACCGTTTTATGAGCGCTTATATAAAGCGGATGCAGATGATGTTATTGCATTGCGACGCTGGCAGCAGGAGAGGGACAAGCGAGATCGCTTAATAGTGACGGTAAAGGCCTATGCGGCAATAGCCGAGGCCGAGCAAGAGTATGGCCTGGCTTTGGCGCATTTACGTAGCATTCAACGTCTTGAAGATTCGCCGGTGATATTAACGGATATAAAGCGGCTACGATCATTATTGTTAGAGCGGCAGAAAGCACAAATAGCGCGCAATAATAATAGTGCTTTATCGAAAAAGCAGCAGCAACAGTTAGCTGATTACACTACTGCTATTGATCAGCAGCAATGGCTTACAGCTAAAGATATTTTAATGGCCATGCTGAAACAGCGGCCGGGTGATAAAGCCTTACTTGATGAACAGCAACAGTTAAATGCTAACTTACTGCTTGAAATTGAACGCGCCACGGCATTAGGAGAAGCTTACTATTCTGAGGGCAATATTGAGTATGCGTTAATGGCTTGGCAGTCTGCATTGCCGCTGGCCCCTAATGATTCTCATTTGCTGGCTAATATTGAACGTGCGCAACGCATTCTCGATAAGGTCAAAGCGCTAAAAGAGGGCGGTACTAACGATATTCGTTAGGCGTTATTGCCGAGTAATCACAATACAAACCTTGCTGCATATGGTTAAATGCCCGCTTATTCATCGCTCGGTCCTTGCTTAGTTGAAGGTTTGAGCTTAATAAGCCTAATAGCCGCTCTACAGCGCTATTTGTCTTTAGACTCCAGCATAAAAGAACCCAAATTTTGGCCTCATCATCACTTTGTCAGCCGGTAAAGGCACCCGATTTATTCGCTTATCCCAAATATTGGGCTGAGTGCTTTGGCCCAGCGCCTTATTTGCCAATGACACGCGCAGAAATGGACGCCTTAGGCTGGGATAGCTGCGATATTATTCTTGTTACTGGCGATGCCTATGTCGATCATCCAAGCTTTGGTATGGCAGTTATTGGCCGTATGCTTGAGTCGCAAGGTTTCCGAGTCGGTATTATTAGCCAGCCTGCATGGCACCAAGGTGATGCCGCAGCCGATGCCGCCTTTGCCGAGTTAGGCGCGCCGAATCTATTTTTTGGTGTGACCGGCGGTAACATGGATTCCATGATTAACCGCTATACCGCCGATTTACGCATGCGAAGTGATGATGCATACACCGCAGGTGGCCAAGGTGGCAATCGTCCCGATCGCTGCGTGATTGTCTATACCCAACGCTGTCGTCAGGCTTTTCCTAAAGTGCCCATTGTTATTGGCGGTATTGAAGCCAGTTTACGTCGCATCGCGCAATATGATTACTGGAGTGATTCCGTTAGACGATCAATATTGGTCGATAGCGGTGCCGATATTTTGTTATACGGTAACGCCGAGCGTGCCCTGTGTGAGGTTGCCCATTTATTAGGTTCTGGTCGCGATATTAAAGCGGCGGGGCGTTTACGCGGCACTACCACTATTGTGAATGAAGCACCTAAAGGCTTTGTTGAAATTGATTCAACACGTATCGATTGGCCTAACGCCATTGATAAAATGCCGAATCCTTATCATTACGATGTCGATGAAAGCGAATGTGACCGTGATCGCACGCAAGCCGTTAATGCTGATAGCGAAGACATCGTAAAAATTATTCCAATGCCGTTAGCGATTAAAACCTTAAGTGAGCAAAACATTAGTGCCGATACCGCTTATGTGCGCTTACCATCATTTGAAAAAGTCCGTAATGATCCTGTCTTGTATGCGCATGCCTCGCGGGTATTGCATCAAGAGAGTAATCCTCATAATGCGCGCGCGATTATGCAAAAGCATGATGGTCGTGAAGTCTGGGTTAATCCACCGCCTATTCCGTTGACGACAGAAGAAATGGATGGTGTCTTTGCGTTGCCGTATCAGCGCCGTCCGCATCCGAGTTACGGCGATGCCGTTATTCCTGCTTACGATATGATAAAAACCTCAGTTAATATTATGCGGGGTTGCTTTGGTGGTTGTACTTTCTGTTCTATTACCGAGCATGAAGGTCGCGTTATCCAAAGCCGTTCTGAGCAGTCGGTATTAGATGAAATTGAAAAGATTCGCGATCAAGTGCCAGGCTTTACCGGTACGATTTCTGATTTAGGTGGCCCGACGGCCAATATGTATCATCTTAATTGCAACGATGATGTGATTCAGGCAAATTGCCGTCGATTGTCTTGTGTATACCCAACCATTTGTAAGAATTTGGAAACGGATCATAAGCCAACCACGCAGCTGTATCGTAAAGCGCGTGCATTGCGAGGCGTTAAGCGTATTTTGATTGCATCTGGTTTACGTTATGACTTAGCCGTGTTGGATGAAGAATACGTTAAAGAATTAGTGACGCATCATGTGGGTGGTTATTTAAAAATAGCACCAGAGCACAGTGAAGATGCAACGTTATCGAAAATGATGAAGCCGGGCATGGGTAGTTATGATGCCTTTAAGAAAATGTTTGAGAAATACACCAAACAGGCAAAGAAAAAACAGTATTTGATTCCGTATTTTATTGCTGCGCATCCGGGCAGTAGTGATGAAGATATGATGAATTTATCATTGTGGTTAAAGCGCAATGATTTTAGGGTTGATCAGGTGCAAACGTTTTATCCATCGCCAATGGCGTTGGCGACGGCCATGTATCACTCAGGCCGTAACCCGCTTAAAAAGCTTATGTACAAGCGCGGTGAGAAAATATTTGTTGCGAAGAATCTTGAGCAGCGCCGCTTACAAAAAGCGTTTTTGCGTTATCACGATGAAAAGAACTGGGCTTACTTGCGTGCCTCATTAATTAAAATGAATCGTGCTGAGCTTATCGGTGATGGGCCTAATCAACTGGTTCCCGCCGAAAAATCTATGAATCGTAGAGGTAGTCAATCGGCTGGCCGACGTGGTGCCACCGGTGCGCCGAATAAAAAGACAGGAAGAAAACCGAGTAATAAGGCCGTTGGTGGTCAGTGGAGCAGTCGCTCACGCAAATAAGTGTTTTTGCTTTGTTAGACTCTGGCGGCTAAAAGGCTTTTTGTATAAGGGTCGTTAGGGTTTTGATAAACACTTTCGGTATCATTAATTTCCACAATCTTGCCTTTATTCATTACAGCCGTGCGATCAGCGATATAACGCACCACGGCTAAGTCATGAGAGATAAAAATCATTGTTAGCTGACGTTGCTGACACAAGTCTAAGAGCAAGCTGAGTATCTGCGCTTGTATCGTGACATCCAATGCCGACACCGGCTCATCCGCAATAATTAATTTGGGTTCAACAGCTAAGGCTCTCGCTATAGCGATGCGCTGACGCTGTCCGCCAGAAAATTCGTGCGGGTATTTATTCGCCCAGCGCGCTTCTAGTCCAACATCTTGCATTAGGGTTAACACTCTGCTTTTTAAGTCATCAGCATTACTTGCTATGCCATGTAAGCGCAGCGGTTCGGCAAGTGTGTTGAAAACTGTCATGCGCGGATTAAGCGAGGCATAGGGGTCTTGAAAGATCATTTGAATATCTTTACGCGTCGCTTTTAATGCTTTGCCTTTTAGCTCTTCTAAAGCGTTTTTCTGCAAACAAAT
>DMZE01000146.1:0-567 GCA_003492055.1 Cellvibrionales bacterium | reverse complement strand
CCACAACCCGATTCACCGACTAAGCCTAATATCTCGCCTTGCTTAACCGTTAAGCTAACATTGTCGACTGCCTTAAAGGCATTCTTTTTGTTGCCGTAAGAAATACTAATATTATTTAAACTTAAAAAGCGTGATTCCGAATCGCCAGTAAAACGATAGGCTTCAGGTTTAGCGCTGTTAGGAATAGAGGCAATCAGTTTTTGTGTATAGGCCTGTGTGGGAGCATCAAAAATAGCTTGTGTATTACCTTGCTCAACAATATGGCCTTTTTCCATCACAATGGTTCGGTCGGCCATGCGCTTAATAACATCAAGATCATGAGAGATAAAAATAACGGCGATATTTCGGCGTTGTTGCAACTCATGAATCAGTTCGAGTATCTGCGCTTGAATAGTCACGTCTAAGGCTGTGGTTGGCTCATCAGCAATTAATAATTTTGGATGACATAATAGAGACATTGCTATCATCACGCGCTGTCTCATTCCACCAGAGAATTCATGAGGATACATTCTAATGCGATTTGAAGCATCTGGAATCTTTACAGCATCAAGCATAATTATAGATTGC
>DMZE01000112.1 GCA_003492055.1 Cellvibrionales bacterium | reverse complement strand
CCTATTGCGATGCTATTGGATTCAAGCCTGCGTTATATCAATGGTTTGTCCGATAACAAGCGCGTTATCACAATCGAGTATACACTGATAGATAAGATCAACGATTCGCAGCCATTAGCGCATGAGTTGGTTGAATTGTTAAAAGATGTGCCTTGTAAAATTAATTTGATTCCCTTTAACCCGTTTCCGCTATCCGATTATCAGCGGCCGAGTAATAATCGAATTAAAGCGTTTCAACGCATTCTAAATGAGGCAGGTTTTATCGCACCTATTCGCACCACGCGAGGTGATGATATTGATGCTGCCTGTGGACAGCTGGTGGGCCAAGTGGCAGATCGTACTCGTCGTAATGAACGCTATCTTAATGCTCAAGCTGTTACCGATGAACAAACTGTACGAATTGTGGGAGGTGCTGAATAAATGTCAGAACTAAATACCATCGTATTATTCAATACACGATTGATACGAGTATGCCTAAGTCTACTTTTATTGTTAACGCTGTCAGCCTGCGTAACTACGCAGCGTGGTGGTTTTGATAAAGAGGTCAGTACAGATGAGGCAATTGCTTCTCGCGTGAATGCTGCCAAACAATATTTACTGAGTCGTAATTTTGAAGCTGCGCGTCGACACTTAAAGATAGCTTATGAAATTGATCCTCAATCAGCGGATGTTCATGATGCCTTAGCGCTGACTTTTCAGTACAGCAGCGAATATGAGTTAGCTGAATTCCATTATAAAGAAGCGCTCGATTTTGGCGGTGGTGAATCCCGTCTTCGTTTTAATTACGCCAATTTCTTATTTCAGCAAAAACGTTTTATTGAAGCTGAAGAACAGCTGCAAACCATTGTTAAAGATTCGCTCTATGAAAAGCGAGAGTCAGCTTTAGTGATGTTAGGTTTATGTCAGCAGCAACTCTTAGAAGCTGCTAAGGCGCAACGCTCATTTGAGCGCGCATTGATTTTGAATCCGCGAAATACACGTGTTTTGCGTGAATTGTCGATAATGAATTATGAAGCCAAAAACTTTCCAGATGCTTGGCGCTACTTTCAAAGCTACCGAAAAGTGGTTGCTCGTCCCGATGCTGAATTACTCTTGCTGGGTATTGAGTTGGCGCGAGAGTTAAATGATGCCAACGCTGAAGCCAGCTATGCTTTAGCGCTTAAAAATCTCTATCCCGATTCACGAGAATATCAAGGTTATCTGCGTCGCCAACAATATGAGTGAAAGTGAAGATAAGCAATCTGCTTTAGGTGACGTGACCGATACAGCAGATAACAGTAAACCAATGGCTAGCGAAAGTGGGCTGCTGGCCTCTGCGCGCGCGCGGCTAGGTTTGACTTTGGCAGATTTGGCGGCCGAAACACGTATTCCCAAACGTCATCTTGCCGCTTTAGAGAATCATCAAGTTGATAGGCTACCGGCCAAACTGTTTGTGATTGGTTATTTACGCACCTGCGCTGAACGATTAGGTTTAGGTTTAGATGATTTGTTAGCTGAATACGGCGTGGCTGAAATGGTAGTACGCGATGCTACCGCTAATGCAAGTACCGCCGATACCATTTTAGCTGGCGACACCGCCCATTCAGTATTATCAGCGGGTCCAGGTATGGCTGTTCGTCCTACCGTTTGGCGTATTGCTGCATTCGCTATTGTGCCAATACTGTTTATTGTGCTCTTTGCATGGATCTATTCGATACAAGACGATGCTGTTGCCGCGTCAGTCGATAGTGAAATTTTACTGAATATACAGCCTGCACCTTTGGGGCAGTTAGCCTCAGTTGCCGTTAACCAGCAAGTTCGTGATGTTGAAATTGTTAATGAAACAGGCCTTGCCTCACAGGTAGAAACAGAAGTAGAGCTTATTGAGACTGTCAGTGCTATAGCCACTGCAGCAGTTAATACAGAAGTATTACCGGCGACGATAGTACGTGCAAATGTAGATGCAAATTTAAGTGCTGACTTAATTGCTGATTCTAGCCCTGTAGTTGCTTCTTCGTCTTCTCAGGATCAGCCGCAAGACCGACTAGTTATTAGCGTTAAAGAAGATAGCTGGATACATATTACCGATGCGGCCGGTAGCCAGTTATTTCGTGATTTAGCGCGAGCGGGCAAAAAGATTGATGTAAGTGGTGATCTTCCTTTCGACGTGCACTTAGGCAATGCGCCAGGTCTTGCGTTGGAGTTAAATGGTTCGCCTTTTGCTATTACAGACTATCGAGATGATAATAGCGCGCGTTTAGTCTTAGGCAGTAGATGAAAGGCTGAGAAGTCAATAGCGCACAAAATAGTCGTCAAACAAGATTGGGCTAATTTTACTTAGCCATAAGTATTTTAAGTGATTCAGGATTATTCATTGAAAACAATTCAAGCCGTTCGCGGTATGCACGATATCACCCCAGAGCAGACGGGGCATTGGTCACGGCTAGAACAAGCTGTGGCAGAGGTATTTAGTAGCTACGCCTATCGTGAAATTCGTATGCCGTTGGTCGAAAGCACGCGTCTTTTTCATCGTTCTATTGGTGAGGTGACGGATATTGTTGAAAAGGAAATGTATACCTT
>DMZE01000153.1 GCA_003492055.1 Cellvibrionales bacterium | reverse complement strand
CAGCGTTTTTTGCTGCGCGCCTGCAAGGCGTCCCGTAGGGTGAGCGAAGCGAATCATGAAAAGTGACTGGCGTGTCGGGCCACTCCCGACGGTCTTGAACTGAAAACTTAAACAAATAAAGTAAACCCTCAGAATGCCCCATCACCACTAAAAGCTAACATTCAAGGCTCGAGCATGTCGTGCCAATCCCGACGACCTTGAACTTAAAAAAAACCAAAAGCTAAACCAGCATGCCTCTTAAAGAATTCGGCAACGCCTCCCCAACCTCAACATCCACAAACTCACCCACCAACGCAATATCACCCTTAAAATTCACCACACGATTATTCTCCGTGCGTCCTTGAATTTCAGAAGGATCTTTTCTCGACGGCCCCGTCACCAACAAACGTTGCTGCGTACCCACCATATTACGACTAATTGATTGCGCCTGCTGATTAATACGATCTTGTAAAATAGCCAACCGCTGCTTCTTAACTTCCATTGGCGTGTCATCACGCAAATCTGCCGCTGGTGTACCCGGACGCGAACTGTAAATAAAACTAAACGACAAATCGTAATTGATCTCACGAATTAAATTCATCGTGTCTTCAAAATCTTGATCACTCTCACCCGGAAAACCAATAATAAAATCCGAAGACATCGACAAATTCGGACGAATCTTTTTTAACCGTCGCACTTTCGATTTGTATTCAAGAATGGTGTGATTACGTTTCATCGCAGCCAATATTCGATCAGACCCACTCTGCACAGGTAAATGCAGATGATCAACCAACTCAGGCACCTCTGCATAAATATCAATAAGCGCATCACTAAACTCTAACGGATGTGATGTGGTGTAACGAATACGATCAACACCCTCTACCGCTGCCACATAACTAATCAATTCGGCAAAATCGATAACCTCACCCAAATGATTCAAGCCACGATAACCATTTACATTTTGACCAAGTAAATTAATCTCACGCACACCTTTATCGGCCAGTTGCGAGATCTCTGCCAACACATCATCAAACGGGCGGCTAACTTCTTCACCACGGGTATAAGGCACCACACAGAAAGTACAATATTTGCTGCAGCCTTCCATAACCGAAACAAACGCACTGGGACCATCAACGCTTGGCTCTGGCAATCGATCAAATTTCTCTATCTCAGGAAATGACACATCGACAATAACCGGCCCACGCGGCTTTTTCGCATCCATCATTTCAGGCAAACGATGCAGTGTTTGTGGCCCAAAAATTACATCAACATAAGGCGCGCGCGTAGCAATGGCTTTACCTTCTTGGCTAGCAACACAGCCGCCAACACCAATAATTAAATTAGGATTTTTTTCTTTTAAGCCGCGCCAGCGCCCTAACTGATGAAACACTTTTTCTTGTGCTTTTTCTCTTATAGAACAAGTATTTAGCAACAGCACATCGGCTTCTTCTGCATTGTCGGTAGCCACTAATTGATGGCTTTCTTTAAGCAGATCTGCCATACGTGATGAGTCATACTCATTCATCTGGCAGCCATGAGTTTGGATAAACAGTTTTTTAATCGGTTTTTCGGTCATCTATTTTCTTATCGCATCGTATTAAACAGGAAGAGTTTTAGGCTCTGCAGCTTCATTTGTTAGAGCCTAACCCCTAATAAATAGAGCCTCAAGCCTTAGTAAACAAAGCCTCAACCCTATAAAACAGGCCGCGGAGTATACCAGCAAAGCAGAATGAACGCCCCTACCTGCTTATGGTCCATGTTATACTGGTGAAATATAAATTACCTTATTCGACCCCATTGATGGGGCTGCACTAGCAATGAGGCCCACTAAACTCATTGTTTACAATTCAGATTGTCAGGATGTTATAGCCCCATGGCCGAGCCTATTTATAAAGTTATCTTTCTTAACCAAAACCAAGTGTATGAAGTGTATGCAAAACACGTTTATCAAAGTGATATGTACGGCTTTATTGAAATTGAAGAATTCGTCTTTGGTGAACGCTCGCAAATGATTGTCGATCCTAGCGAAGAGCGACTCAAAAATGAATTTGCCTCTGTGGCGCGTAGCTATATTCCTATTCATTCTTTAGTTCGTATTGATGAAGTTGAGAAAGAAGGCGTGTCAAAAATTAGTGACTTTAAAGGCGAGAATGTCACTCAACTCAACATTTCAAAACCGTTAACGCCTCGTGGCAAGTCGGGCGACTAAATACTAGCCGCCTCGACCACTTGCCCAATAAGAGATAATTATGACTGCCGGTTATATAACGATTTGTCTATTGGGCATTGCCTGCACTTGGAACCTCTACCACCCACCTTTTAAACAGGCCTACCGCGGCATAGCAGCCTTTATTATTGGCGTGCTCTGCGGTGAATTAGCACTACTATTGTTGCCAATCCACCTATTCATTGTCGGATATTTTTTAATTAATGGTGTCGTTAATGGCTTCTGGACTGGCCTTATACTGTTTCTGACGTTTATATCATGGTGCGCGCAGCTGACTTATATCGTCAACTCCATGCTGAGTTCGCAGCCATTAACTCAGGCACTAGACCAAGCGGGCGTTGAACGCCTAGCACCCGATACCAACAACGAAGATCGTAGCAACTTCTGGTCGCGTATTCTCAAGCCTTTTTCTTTTCGTTTAAATAATGTGAGCTGTCAAAAAGGCATCATTTATAAAACCGTTGATGGCCAAACGCTTAAACTCGATATTTACCAACAAAAAGAACCGCTTGAAAAAGCCAACATCGAAACTAAAGCCGCTCCCGTCCTTCTTTATATGCACGGTGGTGGCTTACTGCAGTATGGCGGCACGCGATTTGGACAGGGATTGCCGTTACTCAATGAGCTCGCCAGTCTTGGCTGGGTTTGCGTGTCCATCGATTACCGACTAAGCCCTCGCAACCAATGGCCCGCCCATTTAATTGACTGTAAAACGGCGTTGCAATGGATTAAACAAAATATTGAGGCCTACGGTGGCAATCCAGATTTCGTGGTAACGGCAGGCGATTCAGCCGGCGGGCAATTGTCAGCTTTAATGGCGCTAACGGCTAATAATCCCCAGTTTCAAGCTGAGCCAAACGCTCAAAGCTTGTCCCACACATACAAAGATGAAAACAGCCAAATACAAGCTGCCATCTGCTTTTACGGTGTTATGGATTTCTGCAATCTAAATAACGCCTCACATAGTAGTGATGCCGGCAGATTATGGTCTAAAGCGGTAATAAAGGCTGATTTTCATGATCCCGATAACCTCGCACTCTTTCGCTCGGCCAACGCCATTGCAACGGCTAGTGAGCATAGCGACCCACACACGATTCCAGACTGTCTATTAATACATGGCACTAAAGACTCGCTCATCGCCATAGAAGAATCACAGTTACTGGCCGAAAAACTAAGCCAAGTGTCTGAAAATAAAGTTATTTTTGCTAAAGTGCCAGGCGCACAGCATGCGTTTAATATGCTCAGATCCATTCGCAGCGAGCTTGTATTAGCCGAAACCGTGCGTTTTGCCCAAGATTGCCACCGCCGCCATCAGGAACGCTTTTAAGCATCCTTTTACAAACACCCATAAATAGGTGTTTGAGCTGAAATCCTTATTCATGACTCAGCTAGTATGACTTGTATCAGATA
>DMZE01000086.1 GCA_003492055.1 Cellvibrionales bacterium | reverse complement strand
TTGCTACGCATTAAACTTGAATAATGACCGATAAGGCTAGGGCGGTAATGCGCTAATGCAGCTTTGATTTGTGTTTCGTCAATCAATGATGAAAGCGCTTGTGCTAATGCATTCAGGTTCCACAACGCTACGCCAGGTTGTGCATTAAACGCATAGCGACCTGAATTATCAGAGTGATTACAAACAAAGCCTTCATTGTAATCATCTAAAA
Source organism: Cellvibrionales bacterium (assembly GCA_003492055.1). Taxonomy (GTDB): domain Bacteria; phylum Pseudomonadota; class Gammaproteobacteria; order Pseudomonadales; family UBA7434; genus UBA7434. The sequence goes on along the minus strand of DMZE01000086.1, from coordinate 4,999 downwards.
ATCCAAAGGGACCATAGTCAAAGGTCTCGCCAAGTATCGACATATTGTCTGTATTCATAACGCCATGCGCAAAACCGACACTTTGCCATTGGGCAATCATGCGTGCCGTTTTTTCTACAACTTGTGATAAAAATACGGCATAGCGTCCACTTCCACTGCGCTCAGCAGCCTCAGGAAAATACTGCTCTATACAAAAATCAGCTAATTTTTTTACGAGTTCAGGCTGCTCGGTATAGTGAAAAAACTCAAAGCTACCAAAGCGTATATGACTGCGCGCTACACGTACCAACATGGCTGCCGATTCTTCTTTTTCACGCCATACGGTTTGCTCGCCAGTGGTAATGCAAAGTGATCGCGTTGATGCAATACCCAATGCTGTCATGGCTTCACCGCATAAGTATTCTCTAATGCTTGAGCGCAATACGGCACGGCCATCACCCATACGTGAATACGGTGTTGGTCCTGCGCCTTTTAGATGCAAATCGAATGCACCTTGCGGGGTATCAATTTCACCTAATAATAATCCACGACCATCACCTAACTGATTAACATAGTGACCAAACTGATGGCCAGCATAGACCATGGCTAAAGGTCGACTATTGGGTAATGGCGCGCCACCACTAAAGGCGGATAAAAACGGTTCGCCATTATTGCTGGTTAAATCCATACCTAAATAATTGGCCAAGGCATGATTGCGAATTACCCAGCGCGGTGCGCCAATAGTGCTAGCTTGCGTAGGACTATAAAGTCGCGAATCGAGCTCTGCAAAACGGTTATTTAATCTTGGTATTGGATTCATAAATGGCTAACGAGTCAGTTAAAGGAGTAAGCGCTTTTTATTGTATAGCGTTGCGGCGCTAGTATAGCGCTAAAACGACGGGTTTGGTTAAGCGAATATGATTGTTTAAATGGAGAAGAAAATAAATAGAAACAGGGTTTAAATAAAATACTGACAAGTATCAGTGATGGGCTTACTCAGCTAGACGAAATTTAATAGGCATAATCACTTCAAAGGTCTCGCCATGTAGTTGCTTAGGGGCAGGGGGGTAGGGCGTTGCCTTTTTAACGGCGCGTGCGGCGGCTTTATTGAGCGAGTTAAAGTCAGCGCGTTTATCATAATCCACGCTTTGTATTTCCCCTTCACGACTAACCGTTAATTTTAAAATAACGTCGCCTTGCTGATCTCTATCTATGGCCGAGCCTGGGTAAATAACATGTTGGTAGGTTTTCTTTAATAAATTTGAGCGGTATATTCGAAACAGTCCCGCTTGTTGAGCGGACGATGAATCTTGACTGGCGATGAGTATATTTTTTGAGACAAGAGTTTTCTTTGCGGGGTTGTCTAGCTTGATAGTAATTTCATTATCGTCGGTTGATTTCAGTACCGATTGAGTGGCTCCACTGGGGAATTCGTATAATGATTCCGCTGCTGCGATAGATTCAGTGGCGGAATTAATCGCCGCTGCGTTAATAGATGGCGTACTTAAATTAGCAGCTGCTGATTTTTTTAAATCTAATGAAGAGGCATAGGCTAATGAGAGGTGGCTTGTTAGACTTGTAGCCATCAATAATTTAATAAGGCCTATAACTATTTTTGAAAATTCAACCTGCATATTTGATACTCCAAGTTCCTTAAATAATGAATAATTGAGCTTGTTGATTTATTATTTTAGGAGAGCGTCACGCAAGATTGTATGGCTTAAATAGTGTGCGCTTGCATAGAGAGTATAGTGAAGCTTAAATAAATCACATGAACTAATTAAAAAAATATCGGTTTTTTTTAATAAGTAACGTGATGCAGCCGTTGTTTTTGTTTTTTTTGCCAGAATTTATGACGGTATCGCATTTTTTTATACCGCTAATGTAGTGTTGATCTCATTTTTAAAAAATTAAGGTTCGGCTTAAAGTCTGCCGCTACGCCAGTGTTGCTCCCAAATAACGAGTACTTTTTCTGAATAGCGGGTTTGTCCTACGCTGCCGTTGTATCGGGCTAGGGCTAATGCTAAGTTGCCTTTTTCTTTTTGCAAATAAAATTGTAAAATTTTGCAGCCATAGCGAATATTGGTTGCGATATCGGTGAGGTTGTCATCGGCGCGGCCAATTTCATTTTTCCAAAACGGCATAATTTGCATTAAACCTTGCGCGCCTGCCGATGAAACCGCAAAGCGATTAAAGCTGCTCTCTGCGGCAATAACGGCTAGAACAATATCGGGTGCAAGGTCGCTGTTAAGGGCTTCTTGATAGACAGAGGTGAGAATGGAGTAAGATTCTTTATCACTGACTTTATAAGCGGCCATGCGTGCGCGCATGCCTAGCAGCCAAACTTCGCCATCAAATTTATCTTTAAGTGCAATATCTTTACCGAGGGTGCTTTGTAAAAACGTTTTTAATTCTGCATCGTCGATTTGCTGTGTGCGGTTATCACTGGCGAAGCTGATTGATGAGATAACTGAAATGCCGATACTGAACAACCCTATGCTGAATAAGCAGAGCAGAGTGGTTAAGCGTTTAGCGATACACAATGAGGGCATAAATAAATATTGGCTCAGTGGTTAATCGGGCTATAAATAATGATGTTTAAGATGACGTTTATAGTAACATTTATAGAGTATAGCTATTTAAACGTCATCGATTGCTATTAGCCAAGCAATGTTAATAATGCTTCCAGTGCTGTTTCGACAGGCATATCCTGATTGTCCGACGAAGGGCGTGCGCGATATTCCAACATGCCGCGATCTAAGCCTTTATCGCCAATAACTAAGCGATGAGGAATGCCAATTAACTCCATATCGGCAAACTTAACACCGGGTCGTTCATTTCTATCGTCAAGCAGTACTTCAATATTATGATCGAGTAATTGTTGATACAGCGATTCGGTCAGCGTTTTTACGCGCTCAGATTTTTGCATATTAATAGGCACCAGTACCACTTGAAAAGGTGCGATAGACGCCGGCCAAATAATGCCGCCATCATCGTGGTTTTGTTCAACAGCCGCGGCCATAACGCGTGACACGCCTATTCCGTAACAACCCATATGAACCACTTCGCTTTTTCCGGATTCATTGAGTACGGTGGCATTCAATGCTTCGCTATATTTTTTGCCTAGCTGAAAGATATGCCCAACTTCGATACCGCGTTTAATTAATAATTCGCCTTTACCATCGGGGCTTGGGTCGCCAGCAACCACGCAGCGAATATCGGCAACAACAGATGCTGTTGCATCGCGTTCCCAGTTAGCGCCGGTAAGATGTTGCCCCTCTTGATTGGCGCCACAAACAAAATTACTCACCGCAGCGGCTGCATGATCAACAATAATCGGCATAGCGAGTTTAATCGGCCCAATAGACCCTGGTGTGCAACCGGTCGCAGCAAGTATGTCAGCTTCGCTGGCCATGGTTAGTGGCGAGGCAACATGCTCAAGTTTTTCTGCTTTAATATCGTTAAGTTGATGGTCACCTCTTAATACTAGCGCGACTAAGGAGTTTGGGCTGTCTTCGTCAGCATTAACTAATAATGTTTTTAAGCTTTGTTGAGCCGGTATATTGAGTTGCTCGCACACTTCATTAATGGTTTTTGCATGCGGAGTGTCGACCACGTTAAGCGTTTGCTTTTCTACTGACTCAATAGTTGGTGCAAGGGCTTCAGCTAGCTCAACATTAGCGGCATAGTCACTGCTGTTACTAAAGGCTATGTCGTCTTCGCCAGATTCTGCAAGCACATGAAACTCATGGCTGGCATTGCCGCCAATGGAGCCGGTATCGGCTAATACTGCACGAAAATCTAAGCCGATACGGTTAAATATTGCCGAGTAGGCATTGTGCATGCCGGTATAGGTATCATCGAGGCTTGCTTGGCTAATATGAAAAGAGTAGGCGTCTTTCATGGTGAACTCGCGCGCACGCATAATGCCAAAGCGCGGTCTTATTTCATCACGAAATTTCGTTTGAATTTGGAAAAGATTAATCGGTAGCTGCTTATAACTTTGTAATTCGTTACGCATTAAATCGGTAACGACTTCTTCGTGGGTTGGCCCTAAGCAAAAGCCGCGCTGATGACGATCTTTGATGCGCAGTAATTCAGCGCCGTATTGATCCCAGCGGCCTGATTCTTCCCACAGTTCAGCGGGCTGAACAACCGGCATAAGTATTTCTTGTGCGCCAGCATTAGTCATTTCTTCACGTACTATGGCTTCAATTTTACGCAGTACACGTAAGCCCATTGGCAGCCAAGTATAAAGGCCGGATGCTAATTTGCGAATCATTCCCGCGCGTAACATTAGCTGGTGACTAATCACCTCTGCATCGGCTGGGGTTTCTTTTAATGTGGCTATTAAGAGTTGGCTGGCGCGCATAATATCGTTTATCTAGTTATTTAATTTGCATGGTACTGCTAGTGGTTAGCAATATTGGCAGTGTAATTTATAGGAGTGAGAAAATAAAAACCGGGGCTGGAAAAATCCATGCCCCGGTTAACGACGAGCTCATTATGTTACCTGAACAGGTCTATCTTTCATTATTCAATGACGTTTGAGTAATTACTCAGCCATTTCTTTCAGTTTCTTCAATGGACGTACTTTAACTGCAATGCTGGCTGGTTTTGCTTTAAATACAGTTTCTTCGCCAGTAAATGGGTTAATACCTTTGCGTGCTTTACGCGCAGGCTTCTTAACTGTAGTCACTTTAAGCATGCCAGGTAAAACGAATTCACCACAAGCACGTTTTTTGATGTGACGCTCAATTAATGAAGAAAGCTCTTCAATAACCGCACCGACTTGCTTACGGCTAAGATCAGTTGTTTCTGCAATTTCAGTCAAAATTTGAGTTTTGCTATAGCGTGCGCTAATGGCTTTACCAGCAGCTGGTTTTGCAGCAGCTTTTTTAGCAGGCGCTTTTTTCTTAGCAGGTGCTTTTTTAGCGGCTGGTTTTTTCTTAGCAGGTGCTTTTTTCTTTGCAGCAACTTTTTTAACAACTTTCTTAGCAGCTGGTTTTTTCTTAGCAGC
>DMZE01000062.1 GCA_003492055.1 Cellvibrionales bacterium | reverse complement strand
CTCAACTAAGGCGTCATAGCCATTCGCTTTAAGCGCCTGCATTGCACTCTTAGCACTGTCGACATTGTTAAACGTGCCGTTAAAGTGATAGCCGCCCTGAGTGTCAGCTTCAATTAATGAAGTGTCACCAGCAGCCACTAACGCTTTAAGTAATGCTGAGCGTTCAACTTGCTCACTAGGAATAATATTTTTATCAACGAATCGCGTTAACTCACGATCAGGATAAAGTGAATACGTGTGCTGACGAGCTGTGTAGATAGGAGATTGTCTTAGCGCTTGTAAAACATTTAAAGATTCTTCAGGGCTGAGGTAGCCAGAACTTAATACGGCTACTTGGCCTTCGAGCATTTCATACAAATATGAAATCTCTACGCCGTCATCGCTCGCAGTCATTAAATTGTAAGCGTGATACAAACCATCTTCACGACGGTTGGCGCGAATAGTGTGGTCAATATATTCAAGAGACGTTTGGCAAAAGGCAACCAAATCTGATGCTTTAACCGCTACACGGTTACCGCTAAAGGATTGTTGATAAAGACCAGCGCGATAAGTGCTTGCTGCCGCACCCAAACTATCCAGTACTTCTTTGCGATCAGCATCACTGAATTTACCCGCGAGTAAATGTTTATGATTCTCAAAAGTGCTATGAATGGCATGCAGTAATTCAGCAATCTCTTCTGAAACAGCAACCTCTTGAAAATCTACTGAAGAAAATAACTCTAACAAATACTGTTGTAGGCGACGGGTGTAATACAATGTCACCATCGATACGCCAAAGCCTACTAAGGCATTGTTGGCATCGTTCCACTCGGGGCGCTGGGTGTTCATCCAGATGCCGCCTTCAGGGATAAGGTTTGAAAGTTTAGCCAATACTGTCGCTAACAATTTTTCGGTTATGTTAACGTTATAAACTTCGCCTTTGTTATTCCAGATTAAACGTCCATCGGCTCCCACTTCTTCGACACGTTGATCAATTAATACTTCTGTATCATCGTCATAGTCGATAGTGTTGTGAGGATCTTTAAGTTGATCTTCATAGCCTTTAATACGATAAGGTAAGTTGGCATAACAAAATAGATCTTGCGTTAAGAATTTTTGTAGCGTGCCCGGGTGGTAATCATTTGAGAATTCTAAGAACTTCTGCAAATAAATAACTTGGTGATCACCCCAGTAGCCGATGTTCGCCCATGGATCGCTAGGATCGGATTTTTCCCAGTCGATACCGGATTTAGTAATACGGTAAGGATTGTAACCGTCAGCAGTACTGGCGTTAACAAACTTACAGATCATGCTTTCGATATAGTTAGGAATCGAAAAGCTTAAGGCTTCCCAGTTTTGGAAGATGTCACGCCAGTTGCCTTCAAAGTTAAGCAGCTGAGAGCCATCATCTTTCTTAACGTTAATTGAGAACTTATTCCATGGTCGTGAAGGGTCGCCATGACGACGACTAAACGATAGCGGTAAGTATTCAAAGCATAAACGTTGTAGGCCGGCATTATTTTGAGCTTCGGCCGCTTGAATTAAATCGCTGTAGTGAAATTTATCATCAAGATTGTTGAAGAATGTTTCGAACTCGGCGAATACCTTACGGTTAAAGCCTTTTACAAAGCTAATAAGGTCATCTTTAGTGACTTCATAGTTATCAACAAATAAGCCGCCACGCATAACATTAAATAAAACGTTAGAAAAATGGTGGTTAGCGCTGAGTTTGTCTTCTGTTACTTGCAAGCCGTCAGAGATGCCGACGATGCGCGAAAGATTTTTTGAACCTACAGCAATATCAGTTTCAATCTCTTCTGCAATATTGTTATCAGCCGCTAAATAAGCGATTAAGTTTTTAACATCGGCAGGACCTTGATTGATATCAGCAACGATGCTCCACGTTTCTTCACCATGCGGCGCAAGGTTAATGCCGTCATTAATAAAGTAAGCGCCGCGACGCGCACGGACATCGGTTTCTTGCTCAATTTCCCAGCCATGACGGAAGTTATTAAGCTGAATAGATGAAACTAAACGTTTAGCGTTAGGTAGACCTACTGACCAAACAGTCGTTGCTGATAATGCTTCACTTGGCTCGGCGCGATCAACTAAGATAGAGCTCATGCTGTAAAGGCCAACACCGCTGTCGGCTTGTAATTCATTTTTCTTATAAGCGTCTACTAAGCAGCTTAATGAATTTTGAACATCAGGCTCAACACCATAAGGTAAAAGGTTTTCTATGCCGTCAACAATTTCAACATAAGTGGCGTTGGCACTGTTGTTAACGAGTGTTGATGTTTTAACAAAACCGAATTTGTCAGAAGTACGCCATGCATAGCGAAAAGTGACTTCAAGGTCATGATTAATTTCTTCAAAAATTAATTTATCACCAATCACGTTTTTGTAGAGGTTGCGGGTAATATTATAGATGCCAGCGCATTGCTCAGAGAAGGGTTCCCAAAGTGAGGTTTTTCCTTCGCTAGAGACTAAGGCTATAGTTCTGCTACCAGTATAAGGCGAGCCATCGCTGATTTTGTCATCAGAGTAATAAGGGAATAAGGCGTTATCGGGATTAATTCGACCAGCCGATAAGCCACCGCGAGTCGAGATAAATAACCAATGGTTAGAATCGCTGACCACGCTAATAAAGAAATCTTTCATTTGATCGTAGTTGGCAATCTGGTAGAAAACTTCGCCGTCTAAATCGACGTATTGGCCAGCGACCTCATTAATAGTACTGTGTCGAAGTTGTTTGCCTATATGTATACGTTTCTGTGTCATGTTAAATCTAATCCAATTTTGTGAGCGGCGCAGTAGCAAGCGCTTATATCGCTGGTAGATGCACTCTATTAGCAGAGGCAGTTATTATAGCTTTAATGATCTTTATCCAGGCTCCCTGCCTAACCCTTTCAAACAGGCGCGGTATTGTACGTTTCCCCCTGTTCTTTCGCCAGTTAGAGAGTAGTGGAAGCTGGGGATTTATCATTAAATAGCCTATAAAATCGTTAAGCTGTCCCTTCATTAGGGTAGGTTGGAATGGCAGATGGAACTAAATTAAGTCGTTTTTAATTGATGATCTGTGTAAGTTAAGTTTAGCGAATACTTTAAGGCGCCGTAAGTGCTGATATCAGTACTTGTTAGCGATAACTCACCAAGTAAATAACGTTTAAAGCGGTAGATAGCGGTTTGTTGAGCGTGGGGAGGTTTTATTTAGAGTAGGGAGGTTTTATTGGCTTCGCATTCATAATTAATA
>DMZE01000080.1 GCA_003492055.1 Cellvibrionales bacterium | reverse complement strand
TAATAATTGCTCTTCACCCACTTGCACTAGCACCACTTTTTCACGTGTACCCACGGACAATGCAGAAACAACGCGCATGCTTTGCCCTGCAGCGCCTGTCGTTAGCTGCAAACGGCGAACATACCAAGCAACGGCATAGATAAGGACAATAACAAAGGCCAAACTCAGTATTACTTGAATCACGGAAGTGCCGCTAAATACGGGCGCAACACTGGGCTTGTCTATTACGGCAGCAGCGGCAGCAGTATTTATTTCCGCCGCGGCAGTATTAATCGCTGCAATAAGCGTTAACAGACCTATGGCATAGCGAGCCATCATTTCAGTTTTTTGATCCGCTCTGAAGGACTAATGACGTCGGTTACTCGAATGCCGAACTTCTCATTAACCACAACCACTTCACCATGTGCGATTAAAGTGCCATTCACTAAAACGTCTAAGGGCTCACCCGCTAAACGCTCTAATTCAATAACCGATCCTTGATTGAGCTGTAATAAGTTTCGGATAGTAATTTGGGTTGATCCCACTTCCATGGCAATTTTTACTGGTATATCCAGAACTACTGCCAAGTCAGGATTATCAGTAATATTGGCATGGCCATTATTATCGCCACCTAGTTCACTTAACACTGCCGCGGCAGGATCATCCGCCATCGCAGATTCGGAAGCTGTTGATTCATTATTGCCATTTTCATCAGTCATGATTTTCTCTCTTACCGTTTTATTTCACTATTAAGCAAAACACTCTACTGTCTTGCAGCAAGCATCAGCTTATTAATCTGTTTCATCAATTGTCGTACGCTCAACAATTTCTAGCCCTAAATTACCTCGTGAAGTTCCCATACGTGCTTTATAAATAGGCACACCATTGGCGCGCAAGGTTAGCGCCTCTGGAATATCAACAGGAATAACATCGCCCTGCTTCAAATCAATAATATCTCGCAACGACATTTTCTTTTCGACAACGGTACACTCAAGATCAACACTGGCGCGTAAAATATCGCGTCGCAAGGCTTTGATCCATCGTTCATCGACTTCATGAACATCACCCGTCATTCCTGAATCAAGAATATCTTTAATCGGCTCAATCATCGAATAAGGCATAGTGATATGCATATCGCCACCACCACCATCTAATTCAATATGAAACGAGCTAACAATTACGGCTTCACTTGGGCTAACAATATTAGCCATAGCAGGATTCACTTCAGAACCCACGCAATCAAACTTCATTTCAACCAGCGGCTTCCATGCTTCTTCTAAATCTTTAAATACTTGCTCTAAAAGCATTTGTACAACACGAAGTTCTGTTGGCGTAAATTCACGACCTTCAATTTTGGCATGATGACCATCACCACCAAAAAAATTATCGACTAACTTAAAAACCAATTTTGCTTCAAGCACAAACAACGCCATGCCTCTTAAAGGCTGGACGCGCACCATATTTAAGCTGGTAGGAACATAAAGGGTTTGAATATATTCGCCAAACTTCTGAACTTGTACACCGCCAATAGACACTTCAGCACTGCGTCTTAACATATTAAACAGGCTAACTCGCGTATGCCTAGCAAAGCGCTCATTAATCAGTTCTAAGGTCGGCATTCGGCCGCGTACAATACGGTCCTGAGAAGTCAGATCGTAGCTGGTAAAATCGCTATTCTCGGAACCATCATCACTTTCGGTCTCAATATCGCCATCATCTACGCCATGCAATAGCGCATCAATTTCTTCTTGAGACAGGATTTCATCAGCCACAATTTTTGCCTAATCTAATACAAAGTTTATTTATTGGATAATCTATTTTTTTCGCAAAAATGTTTCAACGCTTATTGATAAAACCATAGCAGCTTTAAAACGCTAAAGATTTAATTACGAGTTACATCATTGCATAACAAAGTCGGTAAACAAGACCTTTTCAATGCCTGGCTTACCCACTTCTTTATTCATAATTTCCTGTACTGCGCTCAAACACTCTGCACGCAATAACTCTCTCCCCTCAGGGGTTTGCAAGTTTTCCGCTTGCTGACCACTTAACAAAATCACTAAGCGGCTCTTAATACTAGGGCCATGTATCATTAACGCATCAATAACATCTTGTTCACGGGTAACTAAAGTCATACCGATTTGAAAAAGACGTGGCCGACCATCAACTTGGTAGTTGGTTTTAAACTTTGGCGTTAAAGCAAAATAAATGGCTTGAGGCTCAACGACCTCGGCAGCTATATCCTCGTCCTTATCATCAGCCGACAACATAAAATATGCCCCAGCTGCCGAAACAGAAACAATCAATAACACAGCAATAAGCAACCACTTAATCGGTCGCTTTTTAGCCGACTCATCACTTGCTTCACTTGCCAGATCAGCGCCAACTTGGCCCTTACCCTTTACAGCTGTGTCTTCTTGAACTTGAGCATCATTTTTAGCCATGCCAATATACCGTCGCTTTTGCGCCTATAAGGAGTCAAAGCAAGTCCTGTGCCAGCGAACGCATATCATGGCAAAGACTTGCAGGTTGGGTAAATTTTAGTCTAGATAGCGTCGTATCGGGCAAGCAGGCAGAAAATTTTACTTTCTTAAGCTCTTGATGCGGCAGATAAACGCAAAGGGAAGAGGATAAAAGAAGAGAGAACAGAGAAGGGAGAAGGGAAAAGAGAAGGGAAAAGAGAAGGGAAAAGAGAATAAACAATCGCAGAGATAAAACAAAGAGAAAAGAACCTAGCCTCAATAAGCTGAGCGATCAAAATAAAGACAATGGATCGACAAAGAAGAAATGCTTAAAAACATCAGCCGCAAGCACAACCAAACCAAGATTAAGCGTAGGCATCAATCAGCCCATAATGCAGCGCAATAGTCTCCGTTGACGAAGACAATAATGAAGCGCCATCCGCTAAGCTTGCCAGCGAGGCATCATCGGCATCACTTTGTGACTCATTTTGTGATTCGGCTTGATTATCAAGATCACTTTGCTGGGCATTCGCTTCTTGCTCACCGCTATTAATGTCAACATCAATCAGCTCCATGCCTTGCTCACTAAACAACTCTCGCAAACGAGGCAAACTCGCCTCTATGGCTTCGCGTGTGCTGCTGTTATGGCTGGTAAACACAACCGTTGCGCTATCTTGTCGCTGATCAACACGCACTTGCATTGGGCCAAGCTCGGCGGGGTTTAAATGAATTTCAGCAGCAGCAATACCTTGGCCTGTTAACCAAGCGACTCGTTGTAATACTTGGCTGCCCCATTGAGCACTACCCAAGGGCAATTCCAGTTGTGTATTAAACGCTTGTGTTAACGAAGCAGGATTAGCTGCCGTTGTCGTTTGCACCGCACCGCTGCGCATATTCCCAGTGACTGCAAGCATGGCATTCTGTGCCGTCGACAAATCTTTAACGGCCAACTCACTCATACCTACTGTTTGGCTCTCTAATGAAAATCGCTCAACCGAAAGCCCTAGTGATGATAATGGCTTAAGTGATAAATCAGTGCCGCTGGTTTTAAGATTCGATGACGCAGATAAAGCATCCGCAAAGGCTTGGTTCGAGAGCGTCATTGACGAATCATTAGCCGACTGCAAACCTTTAACGACTTGCGACAAGGCTCCTAATAAAGAGCGGCCTGTTTCACCTGTATTGGCTACGCCCTCACCTAAGCGCGCCAAGCTATCGGCAATCGCTGTTAACTGACGTTGAAGATTTTGCGAGCTGGCTAGGCCACCACTGCCTAAAAGAGCCATACCACCAGGACCGGTAATCGACAATGATCCATCCACCGACTGTTGAGCTAAACGCTTAGCGGCTGACAAATCATCGAGATACTGACGAATATTAGCGGCAATTACTGGCAAATCAGTGCCGCTAAGCGGAAAACCATTGCCCTCTTGTCCTTCTAGCCCCTCTGCACCCTGCATAGCTAAATCGCTTTGCCGTTCTAAATAATCGCTTAACAGTGTCTCAATTTTTTTTAATTGATCGGCAGCTTGTTCGTTAGCTAGTTCGGTATGACGTTCAGGAGTAGTAGCCTCAGAGTTAGCAGAGGTATCTCGGCTATCAGAAACTTCTTTTAAATCATTTCTAAACAATGACTTAGAGTCTTTGTCTCGCGCATTGTCTACGCGCTCAGCCGCTTTTCTATTGGCCAGTTCAGCATCGGGAGCTGGCGTCGGCAAAATAGGGGCAGCATTAGCAGAAACGTTTAATGACATAACAAAGGGCTCATTGAATAATCTTACTTAAGAACAATGCACAGCCAGTGCCAAGATTTTAAAATATCGCTAGGAATATTAATTATCGAGGGTTTTACATAAGGGTTTATATAAGAATTCAAACACGTTGTTGAATAAAGGCTCGAACGAGGCACTTTGAAGATAACAATTAAAATAGGCGCTCAATCTAAAATTTGACACTAGAATCTAACACTAGAATCTGACATTAGAACCTAGCACTAGCATCAATATGCAAGACATTGAGCGCCCAAGTGGCTAGCCGCAAAAAAAACTAGTAATACAACCTAGCAATACAATCGACCACTACAAACTAAAGCGGCTTAATGACTGCCCTTATAAGCCCACTGCTCCAGCGCAGAAATCACTTCTTTGACACACTCACGGACCTGCGAAATACTTTGCTCTAAATCGTCTACCGAAGAAGACACGGCAGCAGCCTCTAAAACCGCACAATAATCGGCTAACGGCTTAGCATGTAGACTCAGCGCAGAGCCTTTAAGCGAATGGGCGATATCACGTATGGCCGCCCTATCCACTTTAGCAATAGCGACCTCAAGCTTAACTAAATCATTGGTGCAGTGTTTATTAAAATCACGCAGTAATTCAGGGAAATCGGCACCCAAAACTAACTTGAGCGTATCAAGGGCAGAGATATTAATTGGTTCAACAGTTTCTATCACGAGTGACTCCATATTTGTGATGAGTATACGACAAAAAAAACGTCCATTAGTATACGAATATTCGCTTGTTTGGTTTTAACAAAGGATTCTTCATGGGTGCAAAGGTCTAGTAATAGATGCAAGGCACAATAAATACAGCAAGCAAGAAAATGATCACTGTTTATCCTATGTTAATGAGTAGAGTGTCTTTTGTTTAAATACTTCCATTTTTTATTATTGTTTTTACACTTTCATTTAATTTTTACACTTACTGCCTTTTAATTAGGTGTTATCCGTTACGCTTATTCTTTTAAGGTCTTAATCGATAACGGGATAAAACAGCTAGGCAGTCCATTTGAATTCAACCCTAGCGTGATTACCACAGCCAAGGTATTCAATTTTAGAACAAATAGATTGTAACAACGGAATTCCTCGACCCGATAAAACCGCTTGAGCTTGATGCGAGCCTTCATGGAAAGGCTGAGTTAACGAAGCTAATGCCGCGTAATCAAAGCCCTTTCCTGAATCTATAACATCGACAACCAGCAAACCTTGTTGGTCATCACCTTGATAATCCAAAGTAAAACAAACAGTGCCTTGCTTTAGCTTATTAAGATGATTATTGCGCGCACTATAGTAAGATTTAAAGCCTTCGGGTGCTTGCTTAAGCGCAGAGGACAAGCCCAGCAAGCCATGCTCGAGAGCATTATTATAAAGCTCAGTCATAATGGTAAATAGCTGACCACTGTAGCGGCGCAATGTGGGCACTTCCATTAACAAATGAAGTAACAAAGGCACGGGATCTTGATAGCGCAAAGAATCCGGCCTGAGCTCATAACTAAAATGCCATGATACGGGTTCGGCGGTTATCGTTTGTTGAGAGCTTTGATACATGGCAGCAAAATCGGCCGCATTAACCATGCCCAGCTCAACCAATGAAATATCGTC
>DMZE01000172.1 GCA_003492055.1 Cellvibrionales bacterium | reverse complement strand
CCCCGACGACCTTGAACTGAAAACCAAAAAGAATCAGAAAACATCAAAGAGCAAAAACACTCTCTCAACAACACTCCCATTTCCATTCACCCACAAAAAAACCCAACAACTCTCATCACTGGGTTTTTTAAAACTCGCAAAGTATCAAAAGCACTTCAGCAAGTCATTCAAATCTATCAAATCTAGACCTTCTTACAAGTCGCCAACTTCGCACCATTAGCAATCAACTTACGACGACGATCACCTTCCGCAGTCACATAGCGCTTCCAGCTACGCGCACCCTTCTCAGTCTTCTTAAACTTAGCCGCCTTAGTAAACGATTTCTCTGCATCTTTATAACAATGCAATGCTTGCTCAGCAGTACCACGACTCATCCAAGCTAAATCAGCACGCTTAAGCTTACCTTTCTTAATCGCATTGCGAGCAGCAAGCAAAGCCTTCTCATTCTCATTCAAATTAAGATAAACACCAGCAAGACGCGACCATGCATTACCGTCTGATGACTTCTTAGCCGCCTCTTCTAAAACCGGTGAAGCCTTAAGATACTCTTGTGCACGCTGATAAGATGAACCTAGCAAAGCCAGATTCTTTTCCTTTCGCTCAATAATCTCATCTTTCATCCCCTTCTCAAGCACTTGAGCAGCACGATAAGGAATATCAATCGCTAAATACTGATAAGCAAGCGCAATAAGCTGCTTTTCTTTATCTAAGCCATTTTGTAAGTAGGTCACTTCTAAAGCCATCAACTCTTTTTGGCTTTGCTCTAACGCGCCATACATAGCTGATAACTGCTTCCAATATTTAATCTTAGGGTAATGTGTTAACAGGCGATTACTGACTTTAATGGTCGCTTTATAGTTGTCTTTCTCATAGTAAAGTGCCCATTGAAAATTCAACCAATTCTCTTTTGGAACAAGACCAGCAACAATCGCTTCTTCAACTACTTCTTCTACTAAGTTTAACGCTTCAGCTTTTCTTTCTAGCTGATAATAACCACGCGCTAATAATATTTTACCACCAGGATCAACAATAGCCGCTTCGGCCATCCATAACTCAAGCTGCTCTACCGCTCTTTTATAATCGTCATTAACAAATAATAATTGCGCTACGGTATAACGTGTATTGGTACGCTGCTGTGGATCAGCTTCTGGCTCATTCACTAACGCCAAGTAAGCCTTAATAGACAATTGAATTTTATCTTGCGCGTAATAAACATAACCCAAATAACGATTCACCTGAGAATATTCAAAGCCTTCTGAACAACCGCGCTTAAAAGCACCCAACAATTCGGCTTCAGCACCAACCCAATCTTCAACCTCTGTGAACTCTTGCACTTTTGTGAGTTTTTTTGCACAGCTTGTGCCTACCGATTTACGACGCTGAGAAACCGCATTTTTATATTTAAGCGCAGCTTCTTTTTCAGCTTTCGTCTGTTTCTTTTTCTTCTCGGCGGCAACGGCTTCACTCACACCAAAACCAGTGCCATCTGTCACCACACTCGTTACGACAGTTGCCATTAGGAATAAGCATGTCGATAAACAAAATCGACTCAACCAACCCATATTTAATTGCTTTAAAACCATAACGCCACTCTACCTTACTCTAAACTTTTGTCATTCCAGTTTGTCACTAGCACTTCTATCTCAAAACTCAGCGCTTTATATAAACAACCGAAAACTATCTAAAAATTTAACCGATGGACTATCTACCGTCAGAAAAACCAGCAAACGTAAATTTATATAAAACGCCCGGCACTTCAACGGCAGTACCATTAATAACACGCGGGTTATATTTTAATTTCTGTGCTGCTTTTAATGCCGATTTGCCAAAGCCGTAATTTTCTGGCCACTCTTCTAACAACTTCACACCGCGCACACCGCCCGCTTCAGTTACTATCACCTCAACAACGGCATAACCGGTTTTACCCGCTTTTTCGGCACGAGAAGGATAACGCGGCTTAGGCACATAAATAGGTATGAAATCAGTATCGCGACTAAAACCACCTTGCAAACCAATGTCAGGATTAAACTTGCCAGCACCTGCTGATAGGTTTAACGCATTGTCAGGCGTATCAATCTCTATCTCTTGCGCTTCCAACTCTGGCGGAGGCGCTTCAACATCATCTGGCTTGTCAGGCAGCTCTTCATCTAACTTAGCTTCAATCTCAGTATCCGGCATATTGAAGTCTGCAATTTTTACAGCGTTGTCTCGGTCTAAATCAATATCGCCCATATCGATCAACGCACTCATTAACACAAAAAGTGCAAAAGCTATGAGCAAACCAAGCAGCATACTGCCGCCTAAACGTTTCACTTGCATTATTGCTATCCCCTTACTTCGGATCGGTCGCTAGGTGAATATCGACAACACCAGCTTCTTTAGCGGCATCCCAAACTAACGCATAAGTTGCCGCGTTAGATTCACCATCGGCTTGAATAACTACAGCACCCAGTGGGTTGTCAGCGTGAATACGCTCAACGACAGTTTTAACGGCACGCTCATCAATTTTTTTACGGTCAATCCAAATTGCATTTTTTGCATCAATCGCAATTAATACATTCTGATTTTTAACTTGTTCACGCTTATCAGTGGATGGACGCGTAACTTCAACGCCTGGTTCCTTAATAAATACCGCAGTCACAATAAAAAAGATCAACAT
>DMZE01000228.1 GCA_003492055.1 Cellvibrionales bacterium | reverse complement strand
CTTTACGCAAATTGGCAACCGCACCTTTTTCGCCATTAGCTAAGCGAATGTGTACATCATAAGCTAAGCGAAAATCCATCTCTTCCATATGCATATAGAGCATCGTTACCTCACCCGTTTCAATATCAAGGTTAACAATCTCTGCAACAAACTCATTCGTTGCTGCACTCAGTACAGAGGTATAAAACATTATTAATACGGCCAACGCTTTACTATAAATAGTTTTCATCACTCGCTCACTTAGATATTTAATGATTATATTTAATCGCTCAATAAAATAATGCTTTATTTAAGCTGTCGCCAACGTACGCGGCCAGATCTAGAGCCACCACTGTATGAATCACAGTTACCACCAACATTAATACATTTTTGCGATCCATCACCGCTCACCAAAATAACCAAATCTGGTGCTGGATCATTACTCGAACCACTCGGCGGTTCAGGCTGTATAGCCACGACAACTTGTCCGTTCTTTTTATCGTCCTGATCCACTTTGCCATCATTATTGTAATCAAGTGTAGGTGCATCCGGTGCACCACCATTATTTCTATCAATAACAAAAGTAAATGTTTCACCGCCTGAGTTACAGCGACCGCTCTCGGGAATAATGGTATTAAAGATAACAAGTGAGCCGCTTAATGCAGGTCGCCCGACTACTCGCTCAGAAACACCTGCAAGCGAACTTAAATCTAAACTCCAACCTTTATCACTACTCCAATCGACAGCATTATCAGTAATTGTTCGTCCATTGATAGATGCACCCTCAATGGTTTGCGATACTAATGATGACGATGTAATACAGGCAGAATTACCCGTGCAAGTATCATCATCTAAAACCGCATAAAACGACTCAGTATTGGTTGAGGTTAAATCCGTTTGTTCTAAGTATTTACCGGTACCAAAATACACTAAGCGGCCAGTTTTATTTTCTGGATGGTTACCTACTGTCACAGAACCCGTAATCGCTTGACCTGAATCGGCTTTAAATAATTTCGCATAATCCCAATCACCCACCGTGCTAGAACTCAGATCAAACTTCCACATATTGCCTTGCAAATCACCAGCATAAATATAGTCAATCATAAAATCTCTGTCGACTGATATGGCTACAGGTCCAGACAAACCATTATCACCAGAATTATCGACTTCAAATTTTTTGATTATGCTGCCATCTTCTATATCTAAAACAAACAATACCGCTTTTTCATTAGTAGAGTTATAACCATTAGCAACAATCGCTGCCCATCGACCATCATTCAGTTTAACTAATTGAGCTTTACCAAAGCTATACCCCATATCGGCGTCGTTATCATCGGTAAATTCCCACATAGCAATTTCATCAGCGGTTTCAGTCGGGTCGGTAATATCCAACGCATAGAAACCTTTACCGCCGGTTCTGAGCGCGCCGACTAACACTGAATGCCAGTCGCCACTATAAAAAACATCCAGTGTAGAGATAGGTCCATCAACATAAGCACCCGCAGAAAAAGTGCTCTCTGTTAACTCATGAATATCTTTTAAAATTTCATTAGGCACATAAGCAAAGACTTCTTCGCCTCCGGTGCGCTCGGCGTTAAAGGCATGTAACATACCGTCATTACCGCCGGCATAAATCATTGGGTTTCGGCTAGCAATACTTGTCAAAAAAGCAGTATAAGATTTAGATTCTAAGGTATCCGTAAACGCATACTCTCTAAATCCATTCGCATCAACGCCATTACCTACATAAACTGGTGAGGAATGAACAATAGGACCAACACGTGTATCATCACCATCGGTGATTAAACTTCGACGTGATCGAAACGTACCGCCATTTTCGGTTTCATTCGAGTCATCACCGCGTAGATAATTAACCCGCGCCTCACCCAACCCATCACCATCATCTAGCAATGCAGCCTGAGTTGCATTTAAGCTCGACCATTTGAATTCGATACCGCCAACAGGAGTGCCAGATACCTCGGTACTGTCATAAGTAAATACATTACGAGGGCCATGCGGCAAGGTCACACTGGTATTCTCACGTGCCGCATCCCATACTTCCGAGCAAAGCGTACCAAATGCTTGATCATCACAAGTTGCAGGCGTTTCTACGTCTGGATCAAAACCAGAACCGTCAGATACTTCAAAGGCTTGTAACTGCCCTATCCATTTTTCAGTATCAAATGATGCAAGATAAACCAAGTTACCTGATGAAATACGTCCACTGTTCGCTACCACTGTAGATGCTGTTGATTGCCGAGCGGCAATTCTTTCAGTAATTGATTTAAACGCGTCTACTAACTCATTGGGATCAGTTGCATTAAAAAAACCACCATGGCCATTAATACCCGCATGATATAAATCATCAGCAATACCGCTATCAGTTCCAATACCAGGCCAACCTATTTGTGAAGTGACGCCATCATTAGTGATATAAGACGTTCCGTCCAATAAATTTTGATAAACCGCTTCGGTGGTTGGCACACTGCCCGTCAAACCGAATGACACCATATAACTGACCATATGCTGCCATGAAGCAGGGTCGTTAGCCGGATTCCAATATTGCGCATCAGTTGGCGTACCAATAATTTCTTCTGTGTAATACGGTGGTAAATTATCGGTGAGTGTTGGCGCCAAATCTGAAGCCCAGTAATGCCACATAATATCGGCTAGCGATGAACTACTATTATCATTAGGGTAGATATATTGGTTAGTGGTCTCAGGGTTATAAGCC
>DMZE01000117.1:6050-7996 GCA_003492055.1 Cellvibrionales bacterium | reverse complement strand
CCGGCATGCAAAATTATATGATCAATGGTTTTTGCGTTTTTGGTCCCGTTGATAATCAACAACAAGCAGAAAGCCGACACAGTGATACACAGCTTGAGCGCTTAAGAGCAGAACAAAAACGCAAAAACCATTGATCATATAATTTTGCATGCCGGCTTTACTGTTAAGTAAGGCTTTTCGATTGCTATCATTAATATTTATTTGATCAATAAATTGTGTAGTGCCATCAATCTTGATTTCATAACGCTGACGAAAACGGCCATCGGTGAATAGCTGTTCTTTAGCGGGTAAACCAAGACTAGTGATTTCCCAGCCGCAAAAATGGCTGTTAGCTTCCATATTAATAATGGTGGTGGCTTCAAAGCATGCGTGGTTATGCACTATGGTTTCTAACGGAAACCACTCAAGCGTTGCATTGCTTTGCACGTTTATATCAATGACTTGACGTTGAATAGGGTTGTCTTCGCGCGCTCTATAAACAATAGTTGCGCCAGGTGTGGTTATTAGAGCCGCGGCATTAGGCTCAACATCCACCTTTATTGTGAGTGTATCGCCAGAAACAATGCCTGCAGGAGGATGCAATAAATAAAGGTGTGCATGGTCTGGCCCTTCAGGATAAAAAGGCTTTTGCACATACAACGGTCCGCGGTGTTCGCAGCGACTTAACCTTGTGCCATGTTTTGAATGCGACAGTTGTAGCGTAATATCAGCTGGCCAAGTATCGGCTGTTATTGGCGCTACTGATGTCGTTAGCGAATCTAACATTGCTAATTTATCGTTCGCAACGAATAGGTTTTAGATAGGTTGTTTCGGTTTTTTTGGAAACAATTTTTTTAGCCACTACCGTTAACACTAAGCCGCATGCGGCTAATAAAGCAATAGTGCCCACATGACCGGCGTTGGCAAACAAATGCGTCATTTGCTGAGCAAGAGACGATAAGCTAGACAGGGTAGTTGAATGCTCACCATTATGGGCTAAAGCAGATAAGCTAAACGTTGAGCTAGTCAATAATGTAGCAACGGTTAATTGTGTTTTGTTAGACATTGATTTCATGCGACACCTCAATAAAAATATGACGATAAAGAGTACTTAATTAAACGTGCTTAATTAAAAGTACTTATTTAAAAGAATTAGGCGTTTACCTAGTTGATTTAGGGCTTTTCAAAAGCCTAAAGGGTATGGATAAATCAACCTATAAAACGCTTGGAGTATTGGTCAGATTAATGACTTATCATCCAAGGCCGTTGTGAGGGGAATATTTTGCTGCCATCCGCTAAGTACATAACTTGGCTTTTTTTGGCGTTAGGCTGTTCACAGCCGCAACCACTACCGTGTTTTTTATCGCGGCTATCGGTGGTAGATATAATCGGTTCGTGCTTGCTTTTTTCATTGGTGCTGTGGGCTTTGCGGCGTTCGTCTGACATTGAAAGAAATTCAGGTGCCATTAGAATAACTCTGCCACAGGCCGTTTTACAGGTTGGGCAAGGCTGTGGTGCTTGGTGATTATCCATTGAAACTAATTCGTGAAATAAACCATGCTCTGAACATTTGTAATCATATAGTGGCATTGGGAGGCTCCGGTTTTCAGGTTCTGTTTATACAGATTATTTTTTTAGTAAGGTTGAAATACTATTGGCTGTCTTATGACTGAATCTATGAAATAAACGGGTAAGAAAATGCCTTACCCGTTTATTCGGGTTAAGCGCGCTTATAAATCAGGCGCTAATGGCACATCAACACTACCATCGACTTCTATTTTTGGTCCTTCAGCATTCGGTTGAATATCGAAATCAAAGATATCGGTAGGTAACCATAATGTTGCACAGGCATTCGGTATATCGACCACACCACTGATATGACCTTGCACCGGCGCACAACCCAATAGGGCATAGGCTTGAGCCTTGGAGTAACCAAACTTAGTCATATATTCAATAGCATTTAGACA
>DMZE01000117.1:5272-5961 GCA_003492055.1 Cellvibrionales bacterium | reverse complement strand
CCGTATTTTTTCATGCCGTCTTTAACAAGGTTCACGCGTAAGTGAATCCAACCGGCCATTTCGATAGCACCACAGAAAGTAATTTCGCCATCACCTTGGCTAAAGTGTAAATCACCGACACTTAAACCGCCGCCATCAACATAGACAGGAAAATATACTTTAGAGCCGCGTGATAAATCTTTAATATCACAGTTACCGCCATGCTCACGAGGAGGAACAGTACGTGCCGCTTCTGCAGCTGCTACTTTCGCTTCATCAGCGTTCATGCGTCCCATATGTGCAGTATCTTCATAGGGCATTGCCGCTAACGGTGGTACGCGGTCAGGATCAGTATCCACTAACTCTTGCTCACGCTTGTTCCACTCGGCTAACATTTCTGCTGAGGGTAAACAGCCAATTAATCCGGGATGAATTAAGCCAGCAAATTCTACGCGTGGTATATGACGCGATTTAGTGAACATGCCGTTGAAATCCCAAATGGATTTTTGTGCTTCTGGAAAATGTTCAGTTAAAAAGCCACCGCCATTTTGCTTTGAGAAAAAGCCATTAAAACCCCATTGGCTATCTTCGAAAGTACCGATATCAAGAATATCGACAACGAGTAAATCGCCAGGCTCTGCGCCTTCAACACCGACTGGACCCGAAAGGAAATGCACTTGAGTTAAATCAACATCACGTACATCGGAGGC
>DMZE01000117.1:0-5235 GCA_003492055.1 Cellvibrionales bacterium | reverse complement strand
GGGATATCTGGATGCCAGCGGTTATGGATTTTATCGTTTTCATAAGCAGATTGCTTAAGGTCAACCTTAATAATCGTCTCGGCCATGGGTGTTCTCCTAAAAATGTATCGGTTGATTTAACAGTTGAGTAGGGTCATGTGATAGCAATGGCTTTTAAACGTCATCATTAATAAGCTTTAACGCGACTGCGATGATATTGCCCTAGATGTTCACTATCGCGATTTATGCGTTAAACAACCATTCGTAATCAAGCCTAAGCTATTACGTTATTTGACGTAGGCGGTCTGAACACCCAGTGTTTATGGGGTGTTCGAAGGAGATGCTAGAGTAGGGTAGCGATCTATTTATGATGTAAATAGAATGTCGCCAGATAAAAAAGTTAGAGAGAAAGTTAGAGANNAGAAGATTAGAGAGAAGCGTCAAATGTTAAATAAAAAAACAAGGGTGACTAAAAGCCACCCTTGTTTGATTTGCATCGTTTGAACTGCCTCGTTTAAGCTGACAATATGAATTAAACGACTTATACCGATAAGTAACCTTTGATTTTATCGGTATCCACATTATCGCGTAAATCTTCATGAATAAAGTTGCCTTTATCAATCACAATAATGCGATCAGCCACTGCCATGGTGAAACTCAATACTTGCTCAGAAACAATAATAGTAATTTCACGCATTTTCTTAATTTCATTCAGCACATTGGCAATATCTTTAATGATTGAGGGTTGAATGCCCTCAGTAGGCTCGTCCAGTAAAAGCACTTTAGGATTGGTGACCAGTGCGCGTGCAATGGCTAGCTGTTGTTGCTGACCACCCGATAAGTTACCGCCTTTACGATGGCGCATGTCGCGTAGTACCGGGAATAGCGCGTAGATATCATCGGGTATTTGCTTCATTTTCGATACTTCCATGCCAGTTTCAATATTTTCTTGAACCGTGAGCGATGGGAATATCATACGACCTTGTGGTACATAGGCTATGCCGTTTTCAACACGCTGAAAACTTTCATTGTGAGTGACATCAACACCATCAACCACAATTTTACCATCAGAGGCAGGTAAGATGCCGATCAACGATTTAAATAACGTCGTTTTACCCATGCCATTACGGCCCATAATAGCTAAGGTTTCATTTTTCTTAACTGAAAAGTCTAAGCCATGAATAACTTCACTTTGGCCGTAAGATACTTTTAAATTTGAAACGTCTAACATACTAACCTCTTTGGTATCGCTTGCAATGGGATGTAGTTTTTTCTTAGCTGCTTAGTAACATAGCTGCTTAATTGTTTTGTTCACCATGCCGACCTAGGACTTAATGACCTAAGTAAACTTCAATAACTTTGGGATCATTCTGGACTTTTTCCATATGACCAGCAGCGAGTATTTTGCCCTGGTGCAATACAGTCACTTTTTGCGCTATTTGTGCGACGAAATCCATATCATGCTCTATTACAAGTACCGATCGGCCTTTAGAGATTCTTTTTAACAAGTCTCCAGTCTGTTCGCGCTCTTTAACCGACATGCCAGCAACGGGCTCATCTAACATTAGCAGTTGCGGGTCTTGAATCAGTAACATGCCAATTTCTAGCCACTGTTTTTGGCCATGGCTTAGTAATGCCGACTCAGTATCAAGCGCATCTTCGAGCATAATTTCTTTGGCAATTTCATGTATTTTCTGAATCACTTTTTCATTGCGCTTAAACAATAAAGAGCCAAGAACGGTGCGACCATAAGGGTAGGAGACCTCAAGGTTTTCAAATACCGTTAAGTTTTCATAAATAGACGGTGTTTGAAATTTACGGCCAACACCTGCTCTTACAATTTCATGCTCAGCGAGCTTAGTCAGTTCTTTATTTAAAAACTTAATGCTGCCAGAGCTGGCTTTGGTTTTACCGCAAATTAAATCCAGCACGGTTGTTTTACCGGCGCCATTTGGGCCAATAACCACATGCAGTTCATTCTTGTCGATATAAAGGTTTAAGCTGTCTACCGCTTTAAATCCATCAAAGGAAACCGTTAGATCTTCTATTGCTAATGTTAAATCAGTTGATGTGCTCATATTTGCTCCAGTAAGGTAATACGCTACCGTATTTTAGTAAGACGATTTAGCTAGCTGTTTCAGATTTAGTGCTGTCGTCTAAAGGTAGTGATTCTTTACGTTTGAATAATCGAGTAATAAATTTAAAGCGATCGGTAATGTGATGGCCGTAGTCTTGCCACAAACCGGCTAAACCGTTAGGGAAGAACATAACAACCGAGATAAATAAGCCACCCATTAAGAATAACCATAATTCAGGGAATGATTCAGAAAACGCGGTTTTACCAAAGTTAATTAATAAGGTGCCATACACTGCGCCAATAAGAGACATACGTCCGCCGACAGCAGCAAATATAACCATTTCGATAGAAGGCACGATGCCAACAAACGATGGTGACATAAAGCCCACTTGCAGCGTAAACATCGCGCCACCAATAGCAGATATTAATGCTGCAAAGCAGAATATGAATATTTTAAAGTTAGAAACGTCATAGCCAGAGAAGCGTACACGATCTTCTTTATCTCTAATGGCAAGTAGTAAGCTACCGAATTTACTGGTTAGAATAAATCGTGAAATAACAATAACCGTAAGTAATAGGGCGCAGTTAATAAAGTAAAAGAGATACTTGGCGCTATCACTGGTCATATCCCAGCCGTTCAGTGTTCGCAAATCGGTAATACCATTAATACCACCGGTAAAGCCCTGCTGGCCAACAATTAAGACCGTTAGAATAACGGCAATAACCTGGGTAATAATCGCAAAGTAAACACCACCTACGCGGCGCTTAAACATGGCGGCGCCAATAACGTAGGCAAACGCTGCAGGTAAAACAAGAATAGCGACAATGGTAAATGCGAAGCTGTTGAAGGGTTCCCAAAACCATGGCAGTTGAGTGATTTGGTTCCAATCCATAAAGTCAGGAATACCAGGTGTTGATTGAATAGCAGTATTAGCAGCTGACGAAGCTTCGAGTTTTAAAAACATAGCCATACCGTAACCGCCTAGGCCAAAGAAGATACCTTGTCCTAGGCTTAGGATGCCGCCATAACCCCATAACAATACTAAGCTGACTGCCGGAAAGGCGTAGGTTAAGTATTTGCCGACTAAGTTGAGTCGGAATAGATCAAGGCATAGAGGGAATATCACTAATACTAATAGCGCGAGAAGAATAAAGCCGACAAAGCCTTGTTTTCCGCCCATTAGTTTATTGTAGATAAAGCTCATAGATATTCTCCAAATCTTATTTAAGATATTTACACAATATTGGTTAGTTGCGTGTGTTCAGTTGCTGCATGAGATACGTTGGTTAATACTAACGACGCACCTTGCTGGCAAATAATCCTTCAGGTTTAAACATCAGTATTAGTACAAGTGCAAACAAGGTATAAACTTTTGCCATTGATCCGCTAATAAAGAACTCTAAAATGGATTGCGCTTGAGCGATAGAGAACGCTGATGCAATGGTGCCGAGTAAGCTAGCTGCGCCACCAAAAACAACAACCATAAAGGTATCAACAATATAAAGTGTTCCTGTTGTTGGACCCGTGGATGCGATAGTGGTAAATGCTGCGCCTGCAATGCCGGCGATACCACAACCTAATGCAAAGGTATAACGGTCAACTTTTTTCGTGTTAATACCTACAGCGCCACTCATAATACGATTTTGCGTAGTTGCTCTAACGCGTAAACCCCAGCGAGATTTATACATCAGGTAAAACACAGCAAAAGTAACGAACGCGGTGAGTGCTAAAACAAACATGCCGTTAATGGGTATATGAATCGATTCGGTGGGTTGGTATGAGCCCATTAACCAATCGGGTAATGTTGGGCTCACTTCTCGTGCACCAAAAATAGAGCGATAGCTTTGTTGCATAATGAGGCTTAAACCCCAGGTCGCTAATAAGGTGTCGAGTGGTCTTTTATAAAGATGCCGTATTAACGCGTATTCGGCGAGATACCCTAGGGCGCCCGCAACAAAAAATGCGATAACAATAGCGAAAATAAAGTAGTAGGGCATAAAGGCCGGAAAGTACTGTTCGGTTATGGTGGAAATAAGATACGTTGTGTACGCACCTGCTGCCATAAACTCACCGTGGGCCATATTGATAACGCCCATTTGGCCAAAAATAATAGCCAGTCCTAATGCCATTAAAAGGAGTACGCTAAAAAGACTGAATCCTGCAAAGCCTTGCATGGCTAAAATCGAACCTAGTTCGCCGTATGTGTAACCGCCTAGCATGATGATGTCTCCGTCTTTTTAAGCTCAAGGCTCAAAATAGAAATAAAGATGGTCTAAAAAATGTGTTTGCGCTTTTAAACGTTACGCATAAAAAATGGATATAAAATATCTTACAAAAACGTATTAGTTAAATTTGAATCATTAATCAAAGCTAGCCAATAGAGGTCTCGTAAGTCCTATATCAGCTAGCGATGAAGTTTTATTACTTGTTACAAACAGTTGTTACTTAACAGTTTCAAATTAAATCGGATCACTTAATAAAGATAAAAAGTATTAAGTGATCGCGAACTAATAGCTTACTGGTAACCCGCTGGGAATGGATCTGGCTCAATCAATGCTGATTCATAAACGACTTCAGCTTGACCGTCTTTGTTCCACTTACCTACACGAGCAACACTCCAAAGGTGATGATTAGGGTGTAACTTCACGTAGCCTTCTGGTGCAGTTGTTAACTCAATGTCGCCTTCTTCAGAAGCAGCAACCACTTTATCGATATCGAAAGATCCTGCTTTTTCGACAGCTGCTTTCCATAACCAAGGTCCTAAGTAAGCAGCTTGAGTTACGTCACCAATAACACTGTCTTCGCCCCACATCTCTTTAAACGCGGCAACAAATGCTTTGTTGTTTGGGTTGTCCTGGCTTTGGAAATATTTCATGATTGAGTAGAAACCTTCAAGGTTTTCACCACCAATGCCTAATACTTCATCTTCAGTAACCGAGATAGTTAACAATGTTTGTTTCTTAGAGGTAATACCTGCGGCTTTTAACTGCTTAAACCATGCAACGTTACTTCCGCCAACAACTGCGGCATAGATAACATCAGGCTTTTTAAGACGGATTTTGTTGATAACCGAACCGAACTGAGTGTCACCTAAAGGCTTGTACTGCTCACCAACAACTTTTCCACCTAAGACATTTTCAATGTGCTTACGTGCAATCTTCATCGATGTACGTGGCCA
>DMZE01000027.1 GCA_003492055.1 Cellvibrionales bacterium | reverse complement strand
GCTTCTGGCATGTCGGGCCACCCCACCTCAACTAAACCCCATCGATACATAAATCAAAAAAAACGCCACGAGAATTATCATCACGAGCGTTTTCACAATATTCCTCAAAACATTCTTATCTTCAGCCTGCATAACCCTCTCCTCCATTGCATTAAAATCAATAACACAATAACTCAAGTTAAGCCCCTAACATTGATCCAAATCAAGCACCTGCCATTTAACGCATAAACAGCAATAAAAGTACTTTATGCCACCTCCACCTTCGCTCCACTAGCAACACGTAAGCCATCAATATCTAAAATAGTAATCACCTTATTATTCACCAATAAAACTTGCTGCTTTTGCAAACGACTAAAAACACGACTAATCGTCTCTACCGTTAGCCCCAAATAATTGCCCATATCACCCCTAGACATAGGCAACCTAAACACAGTGCCAGACAAACGATTTCGCGTCTTACGCGTAGAGATGGTCAAAAGAAATGTAGCTACACGCTGATCGGCATGACTCTTACCTAATAACGCCATTAAGTGCCTATCCTTAACAATTTCTTGACTCATTATTTGAAAACAATTTTGCTGTAATGACGGAATAGTCTGGCTTAACTCACCCAGATAATTAAAAGGAATTTGACAAACCGATGATGTCTCCATAGCAACCGCCGAACTGGCATGCTGATTTTGACCAATACCATCCATCCCTAATACTTCACCAGGAAAATAAAACCCCGTAACTAATTCTTCGCCATCTTGATCAATAGAATAAGATTTAACACTGCCAGAACGCACAGCAAAAATAGATGAAAATACATCATGCTGGCGGTATATATGGTCACCCTTGTGTAAGGGCTTACCGCGCGCAATAATATTGTCCAACTTCTCAATATCACCTGTTTCTAGTGTAAGAGGCAGGCAGACATTTTTAAGTGAACAGTCAAGACAGGAAACCCTGTGATTATGCGGGCAATTTGAACGCGTATCCATAAGCACCTCTTTAAAGGAGCGCTTATAATGAGATACAAGCTCAAGCTAGGTCAACCAACATTCATGCATATAAGGCCAGAAAAGACGTGATTTTACATTTGCTAAATCACTAACAAGTCAGAACTCGCATCCTGAGCAGCATGATGAATAATTTGCTCGGCCGTGTTTCCAATCACTTTTCCATAAACACCCTTACGGCCCATAGAGCCAACCACAACACACTGTGCCTTTAATTTCCTAGCGAAGTTATTAACCACCTGCCAAGGTTCTCCCTCTTTAATATGCAAGTGTTTTTTATCGATATCATAAACATCAAACCATGATTTAGCTTGCTCACGCACCTCGTTTTCAACCTGATGGATTTTCGCCGTCACATCAATCAAATCAAAATCTTTAACCAAGGTAGGTATTTTAATGGCATAACAACAATGTAAAACCGAATCAGTTTGTACCGCAAGCTGAAAAGCAGTCTCTAGCAAAGCGTTATTAAGTAATAACTTTTCTTTACGCTGCGAACGAAGATCTAAAGCGACTAACACTACCTTTTTAGCGGCATGAGCTTTGGCTGAAACACAGTAAACAGGCACTTTCGACTCACGAAAAAGTAGCCAATCAGTTGGCGTATAAAATAATGATTCACTGCGATGTCCGGTCTTAATAATCAAGTCATAATGCGTTTTATCGCAATGAGAAAGAATCCATTCATGAATATGCTTTTCCCAAACAATCTCATGACTAACATTCTGACTTGGCTTATTCGCCTTAATAAAATCATCCCATTTTCTTTGCGTATACTGAATCACTAAATCTTTAAGACTGAGTCCCTTATCATCTTTATCTCGATCATTTTCAACACTGTTTAATGATTCATAACAAAAAGAGACCACATGGATATCTGCCACTGTTAATCGTGCCAACTGAATCGCTTTATGAAAGGCACACTGATCACTTCCAAAACGATCGGCTATTACCAATATTTTTTTCATTAGGTTAAAACCTCCATTTACTTCCAATTGAATCAATTATTTTTTAATGCGCACCGCTAAAACATCACAGGGTGCATGATGCAACACACCATCGGCCGTGGAACCCAGTAAAAGCGCAACACCATGCTTACCATGACTACCCAAGATAATAAGATCGATACTCTCGCGTTCAGCCACCTCAACAATTAGATCTGTTGGGCGCCCAAACTCCACAACGGCTGTAGCGTTATTTAACTTATGATCTTTAGCCATAGACTCAAGCTTTGGCAGTAAATTTTCTCGAATATCATTAAAATCTACATAGTATTCAGGGCCACCATAGGCCCCGCCGCCATATACACCTGCGTAAGTAGGCACAGGAAAATGACCGACATTTAACAGAAAGATATTACTTTTCTGGTGACACGGACAAGAACAAGTATCATCACAATCACAATTACAGTCACAGCCAGCCAATTTAGCGGCTTTAGCTAACACCTGTTCACTGCCCCCTTCAAGATCAATAGCGACTAAAATATTTTTATACATAACACCTACCTCCATATGAGCTCACAGCTAGACCAATTTAAATAAAGAAAAATATGGCATCTACTACAGCATCATTAGTAAATGATGCGTAAAACAATATAAGGAACGAGATTAAAAAAGATAATAAACAGCTTAAAGCTACCTAAAAAAACATATTGAATTGCACTAAATTGACTTTCAGTAAATTCAAACCAGGCACTGGAATGACGGTAAATCCATTGAGGCGCT
Organism: Cellvibrionales bacterium; assembly: GCA_003492055.1. Lineage (GTDB taxonomy): Bacteria > Pseudomonadota > Gammaproteobacteria > Pseudomonadales > UBA7434 > UBA7434. The sequence goes on along the minus strand of DMZE01000027.1, from coordinate 824 downwards.
AGCAGCACCATACCGGCCCAGTAAACAAAAACACAAAAATTAATAATGCTGCACCAACCAAAAAAAGCGATTAAATTATTGCTATCCATAATAATCTCCATTGATAATTTCAATTAATTAATAGTGCGCATAGCCTTAGCAAACATCATCGATATAATCATTAGCAAGACCAAGCCATTCAAAAGCATCATCACTGCTATCAAAAAAGCAAATTTCACCGGCAATAAACCAAGATCCAACCATTGCGCTTACCTTTTGCCAGCGGTCATGACCTACAACAGCCACTTTCACAAACTCACTACCATGAGACAGCCCTAATTTAAAATCGTCCCATGCGGCACGTAAATCCCAGCCTTCAAATTCAGTGGCATCAATAAAGACTTTGACTTCAGCGGCTTGTACGCCATCTAATGCTGAATCAATTAGGGGCGTCATGACCTTATAATCGTCATGGGTCAGCCTGCCGACGCACTTTAAGGTTAAAAAGAAATGGTTATTGGTTCTTTCGATGCCGATAGCCAGACCATGACGAAGGGTTTTCATTTTGAGTGTCCTCAGCGTGAAAGTTTCATATTTAGGATGAATGTGCTTGAGTTAAGTTTAACGAGACGAAGAATAAGGGAATTGATTTTGATCAATAAAATTGAGATTTTTGAATTCGTAAAGGAATGGCTTTAAAAAGCTTGGCGTTCAGTTTATCTGGGGGTGGTAGCTCTTTCGGACAAGATTTTTCTATTCTGGATTTTTATTGCTATTGTTTGAGCTCTAGGGTCAAGGTCGTCGGGGGTGGCCCGACACCTAGTCACTTTATATCTTTCTGATGG
>DMZE01000158.1 GCA_003492055.1 Cellvibrionales bacterium | reverse complement strand
ACACATACACATACACACACATGCACATACACACACACACACACACACACACACATGTCAATACACAAACACAAACACAAACACATACACACACACACGCACTTGCACTGGCACTGGCACTGGCACTCGAACTGGCACTCAAAGATGATACGACCAATTTAAAGGCATTGGCCTTATGCGCACCTCTACGTAATTTTCGAGAATGACGACAAACGGTTAACAGCTTAATATAGGCACCAGAACTGTTATCACTACTCGCTTGCTCGGTTAAACTCTGCCAATCTAATTGATCACCGCCGGGCAAATAAACGCTAAACCACTGCCGCGTAACCGCCCACTTATCTTTTAATCCAGAATAACCCACATCCATCGATTTACAGCTGGCCAATGCAGCAATTTTATCTCTTACCGCTAAGGTCGTTAAGGCGCGTTTTTCAATATGTAAAAAAACATGCTCGCCTTCACCACTAGGCTCAAAGCCAAGCAACTCATCAACAAAAAAATCTTCAGGAATGGCTTTAATTTTACCGGTTGCGACAGGGCCGCCATAGGCATAAGCAAGGTGTTCAGTATGGGTTGGCACGTTTATGCATTAACCTCATCACTACGACAAAGCAGCACAGTGGCATAACAAGCAATGCCTTCTTCTCTGCCAGTAAAACCTAACAGTTCAGTCGTGGTCGCCTTCACGCTAACAGCGTCAATGGACACACCGGCATCAGCAGCAATATTTTCACGCATAGGCATAATATGATTCGCCATCTTAGGCCGTTGGGCAACAATGGTCATATCGGCATTCGATAAACAGTAGTGATGCTCGGCCAATAGCGCAACAACATGCACTAACAACGCGCGTGAAGATATATTCTTGAAACGCTCATCGGTATCGGGAAAATGCTTGCCTATATCGCCCAGCGCCAAAGCACCTAACATGGCATCACATAAAGCATGAATCAGCACATCCCCATCGGAATGCGCTAACAGTGCTTTCTCAAAAGGAATGTCTACACCGCCCAAGACTATCGAGGCATTACCACTCGCATCTAGCGGGGCAAAGGCATGAACATCGTAACCCTGACCAATTCGAATATTCATTATTTCTGAGCACTCATCATTAAATAGTGTTTAAACTCTGCTTTTTTTAATCAGCTAGCTTAACCCTTTAGCTTAACTCACTAGCTTAACTCACTAGACTAACTAACCAGCTTAACCAACTAATGAAGCGATAAAAAAAACGTCGCCATTTGTAAATCATCAGCCGTCGTAATTTTTATATTTTGCTGCGTGTTTTCAACCACCACAACATCAGCACCTAAACGCTCTACCGCCGAGGCCTCATCTGTCACTGCATCACCTAAAGCCAAAGCCTGATTAAGCGCATCGCACAACAAACCATAGCGAACCATTTGCGGCGTTTGTGCCGCCCAAAGCTGCCGACGATCCAGCGTTGCTGTAATAGTAGGTAAACAATTTNNTGTTTTCTTAGCTTGGCTATCGAGCTCAGCAACCGCAACCTGTTTAATCGTATCGTAAATGGGTGCAGCCAATATTGCGGCCACATCGGTATCTGATACGGCATCACGCAAACGCTGCAAAGACGCTACGGTAACTAACGGCCTAGCAATATCGTGCACCATAACCCAATCGTCTTTTTGCGCTCGACTCGACAACGCCTTTAAACCATTTAAAACTGATTCAGCACGCGAAGCACCACCATCCACTCGCTCAACTAAAGGCAATGCTGCAGCGGGTAACAAATTAAAATGATTATCGACGGGATTAACCGCAACAATAATGGCGGCAAATAAGCCTGATGACTCAAGTGTATTGAGAGACCTTTCAGCAATAAGCTGACCAGCTAAAGAAAGGTATTGTTTTGGCCTATCGGCCGCAAAGCGAGTACCGATTCCAGCGGCGGGAACCACAGCCCAAATTGTTGGCTGGCTCACAGTGTCTAGGGTGTCTCGTCGACGACGAGATAGAAGGTTTCACCAGGCTTGACCATACCAAGCTCTTCTCGAGCACGAGCTTCAACTTCATCAAGACCGGTTTTTAAGGCTTTAACTTCAGCAGCTAATTGCTGATTATCTTGCTGCATAAAACGATTTTTTTCTTTTTGCTCTGCCACTTTAAGCGACAGTGAGTGAGTTTCAGCAAGACTGCCTTCACCCACCCACAAGCGGTATTGCAGGACTAACAGCATGACAATCAATAGAGCAATCACCAGTTTTAATAATGCATCACCGGTGTTGCTAGATTCACTGATTACTGTTTTATTCGATGCTACCATCGACTAATTACCCTGACCTATCACGACAAACATCCAACCTTATACTTTAAATTCTGAGCGACCATTATAAGGGGCTTTAGCGCCTAATTCTGATTCAATGCGCAATAAACGGTTGTATTTTGCCACACGATCCGAGCGACATAATGAACCTGTTTTAATTTGACCAGCTGCTGTAGCAACCGCTAAATCGGCTATTGTAGTATCTTCTGTCTCGCCTGAACGGTGCGAAATAACAACCGTATAGCCGGCATCTTGAGCCATTTTAATCGCATCTAGGGTCTCACTTAATGAGCCTATTTGATTGAATTTAATCAAAATTGAGTTGGCGATTTTTTCATCAATACCGCGTTGCAGTATCGCTGTGTTAGTAACGAATAAATCATCACCGACTAATTGAACACGATCACCGACCTTTTGAGTTAAATCAGCCCAACCTTCCCAATCGCTTTCGTCCATACCATCTTCAATAGAAATAATCGGGTATTGGTCGCTAAGGTCTGCAAGAAAATCCGCAAAGCCTGAGGCGTTAAACACTTTGCCTTCACCTGACAAATTATATTCGCCGTCTTTATAAAACTCTGAAGCCGCACAATCTAACGCTAACGTAACCTCATCGCCTAATTTATAACCGGCATTGGCAACTGCTTCAGAAATAAGCGCTAAAGCTGCAGCGTTAGATTCCAAGTTAGGTGCAAAACCACCTTCATCACCCACGGCTGTATTGAGACCACGTTCATTTAAAACGGCTTTTAATGCATGAAAAATTTCTGCTCCACACTGTAATGCTTCAGCAAACGTTTTTGCCGCAACTGGCTGCACCATAAATTCTTGAATATCGACATTGTTATCGGCATGCTCGCCGCCATTAACAATATTCATCATTGGCACAGGCATTGAGTAAACACCTGGTGTGCCATTTACATTAGCAATATGCTCATACAAAGGAATACCAGCATTGGCAGCAGCTGCCTTAGCCGCGGCAAGTGATACAGCCAAAATAGCATTAGCACCTAACTCGCCTTTATTATCCGTGCCATCCAAATCAATCATAATTTGGTCAAGCTCGCGCTGATTAGCAGCATCCTTCCCTAACAAAGCAGGCTGAATTCTGTCATTAATATTAGCGACGGCAGTGAGTACACCCTTGCCCAAGTAACGGCTTTTATCGCCATCACGTAATTCTAAGGCTTCTCTTGAACCGGTTGATGCACCCGATGGCGCACAGGCCTGCGCACGCACACCTGATTCAAGTAACACTTCTGCTTCAACAGTAGGATTACCGCGCGAGTCCAACACTTCTAGCGCTGTTACTGCTTTAATTAACGACATACGTAAACTCCATAAAACTAAAAGCCCTCTTTGAGGGCATTATTAAAAAAACGATTAAAAAATTTCGATAAAAAATGGTTAAGCAATTTCTAACGGATCAAAACTTTTCACTAAAGTATCGACCGCTTTCATTTGCTCTAAAAACGGTTTTAACTGCTTAAGCGGAAGCGCACAAGGACCATCACACTTCGCATTATCAGGATCAGGATGCGCTTCAAGAAACAAGCCACCTAACGATTGAGACATACCCGCCTTACCTAACTGAACCACTTGTTGGCGACGACCACCAGCCGAATCACTACGCCCACCAGGCATTTGCAAGGCATGCGTCACATCAAAAATAACGGGATAAGAAAATTCTTTCATTACACTAAAGCCGAGCATATCAACCACTAGGTTGTTATAACCAAAGCTACTGCCTCGCTCGCATAACATCAGCTGATCATTTCCGGCCTCTTGGCATTTTTGCAAAATATGCTGCATTTCACGCGGCGCTAAGAATTGCGCTTTTTTGATATTAATCGCAGCACCGGTTTTAGCCATGGCAACCACTAAATCAGTTTGGCGCGACAAAAATGCAGGTAATTGAATAACATCAGCAACACTGGCCACTTCTAAGGCTTGGCCTGGCTCATGAACATCCGTAATAACCGGTACGTTAAAGGTATCTTTAACCGCTTGTAGAATCTCTAAACCTTTCTCAACACCAGGACCGCGAAAAGAATGCATAGAAGAACGATTGGCTTTATCAAATGATCCTTTAAATACATAAGGAATATCCAACGCTTTACAGGCTTCAACATACTGGCCGGCAATCTCTATAGCCAAGTCTTTAGACTCGAGTACATTCATACCACCAAATAAAACAAAAGGACGGTCATTGGCAACCGAAATATCGCCTACCTGAATAGTTTTTTGCGCGGGTAATGCTGATGTCATAGCTTTCTCTTTTTGTGGGGCGACGAGTCACCCTTAATCAACTAACAATAATCAATAATCAATAATCAATAAAAATGAAAATCGAAACTTAAGCCTTGGCGAAAGCAATCGCTGCGTCAATAAAACCACTGAACAATGGGTGGCCATCACGCGGCGTTGAATTAAACTCAGGGTGAAACTGACAAGCCACAAACCATGGATGCTCAGCAACTTCTACCACTTCAACTAATTGCTTATCTTGAGACCAACCCGCTATACGCAAGCCTGATGTTTGTAAACGCTCAACGTAATTATCATTCACTTCATAGCGATGACGATGACGCTCTGCAATTTCATCGGCACCGTAAGTGGTGTGTGCCAATGAGCCTTCAACTAACTGACAAGGCTGAGAACCTAAACGCATACTGCCGCCAAGATCTTCATCATTGCCGCGCGATTTCTGACTGCCATCTTCATCTAGCCACTCAGTAATTAACGCAATAACGGGATACTCGGTTTCAGCTTTAAATTCTGTACTGTGCGCACCTTCTAAGCCTGCAACATTTCGCGCGTATTCAATAACTGCCACCTGCACACCCAGACAAATACCTAGATAAGGCACTTTGTTTTCACGTGCGTACTGTACGGCAAGAATCTTACCTTCAACGCCACGCTCACCAAAACCACCAGGCACTAAAATGGCATGTACATCTTTTAAAGCATCGAGACCATCAGTTTCAAGGTCTTCTGAATCAATATATTTCACTTTTACTTTTGTTTTTGCGCCAATACCCGCATGCTTCAATGCTTCGTTCAATGATTTGTAAGCATCAAGTAAATCGGTGTACTTACCGACCATAGCGATTTTAATTTCACGCGTGGCATTAAGTTCGCCATCAATAACGGCTTCCCACTCAGACAAATCGGCAACCTTACAACCCAAACCTAAACGCTGAACAACATATTCATCAAGGCCTTTTTTATTTAGCATAATCGGCGCGCGATAAATCGTATCGGCATCGGGTAAAGAAATAACGGCACGCTCTTCTACGTTGGTAAACAAGGCAATTTTTTTGCGGGCGCTGGCGCTAATTTCAACTTCAGAGCGGCAAATTAATACATCTGGCTGTAAGCCAATAGAACGAAGTTCTTTAACGGAATGCTGTGTTGGCTTAGTTTTTGTTTCGCCCGCGGTAGCAATATAAGGCACTAAAGTTAAGTGAATCAGCAATGAACGCTGCATGCCCAACTCAACTTTTAACTGTCTCGCCGCTTCTAAAAATGGCAGTGATTCGATATCACCTACGGTGCCACCAATTTCAACTAACACAACATCATAGCCTTCGCCGCAAGCTAGCACACGTCGCTTAATTTCATCAGTAATATGAGGAATAACTTGCACTGTGCCGCCGAGGTAATCACCGCGTCGCTCTTTACGGATAACCGCTTCATAAACACGACCAGAGGTGAAGTTATTACGCTTCATCATTTTGGTGCGCAAGAATCGCTCGTAGTGGCCTAAATCCAGATCTGTCTCTGCACCATCGTCGGTAACAAATACTTCACCGTGTTGAAAAGGACTCATGGTGCCCGGATCGACATTGATATAAGGATCCAGCTTCATCATCGACACTTTTAAGTCTCTAGACTCAAGAATCGCCGCCAAAGAAGCCGATGCAATGCCCTTACCTAACGAAGAAACAACGCCGCCGGTGACGAAGATATATCTCGTCATTGATGATTCACTCATAAAAACTCTCTATACCGCTCAATGATGAGTCGATAATTGATAAAAAATAGCTGCCATCAACTGAACAGCCGAAAAATTGGCCACCTAAATGGTCAATATTACAAATATTTGAAGTGTGGGATGGCAAGAAGGAGCCAGTCACAGATGGGAGCGCAGTTTATCAGAATGACTATGGAGGAACAAACCGCCAAAAGGTGATTTTTTCGATTATTAAGCGCTATTAACGCCCGTTATTTGATGCTGGAAGCCTCTGATTTATAATCCAAGGGGAGTAACCGCGGCAGATGAGTATTCAGGCTCAAGCTAAAGATCAAACTCATCTAGCTCATCGGCATCATCGGTTGGAGCGCTATCGGCATAATAGCGTGATGATTGAATCATTGAGGGCTCTATCACCGACGCTAATAAGCCATCAATATCGGCTGAGACTTTAGCCGCCAACCATAATTCTTGGTCACGAGCGGCCGACAACTTTAAAGACTCGCCCCAGACCAGCAAATGGCGAGTATTGATAACCCTATAGGCAGAACTTTTAGCCCACTCTCTTGAAATTCGCATTCCGAGTGAATACATCTGCTCGGTAATCTGCTGGCGCTGAGCATCATCCTCTATTCCCATTAATACGCGCTCAGTCAACCAATCCCAACCTTCGGGGTAAAAAGTCCAACCTTGATAGAAGCGACGAATCCATCGCATATAGTTCTCAGCCGACTGCACAGCCTGATTATCAAGCTCAGCCGCATAAGCCGTCTCAAAGAAGGATTCTGGTGGCCAAGATGACTGCCACTGCTCTGCCCGCTCAGGAACCGACGCACAAGCCCCTAAAAGCAAAACAAAACTGAATAAAATCAGATACTTACTTATGGTGCTCACACTGTTTAGCTTGTTTATCATGCTGATTGTATTTACCACGCCTGTCATACTTATCATTCAATCAATCGTCAACTGATTCTATTTTATCCATTAATGCAAAGCCTAGCGTATTTCAACAATATCGTCATATTAAAGCATATCAAAGCAAGGTAATTTGTTCTGGTGTCGGATCTTGCCCATCCAAAGCCTTAAGGTTAGAAACGCTCACACCTAACAACCTTACCCTTCTCGACCCCGCCTCGGTTTTATCGAGCAACTGGGGCAATCGGCGCAAAATAGCATCAATAGAACAAAAGACATGGTGCTCAGTGTGGCTACGAGTGACCTGCTGAAAGTCATCAAACTTCACTTTTAACGTCATTGTCTTAGCCGTCAACTTTTTCTTTTGTAAAACGCCGACCACTTTCTCGGCTAATAACTGCAAGCGCGCCAGCATCTCTTCGGTCGCTACTAAATCCGTATTGAATGTTGTTTCTGCGCCTATCGACTTTCTAGTGCGATTATTATGCACTTGCCGCTCATCTTCGCCACGTACAATACCGTAATAATAAACACCCATACGACCGAAATACTTTTGTAAGCGCGATTGACTCCACTGCTTTAAATCATAGCCACACTCAATACCTAGCGCTTTCATCTTCTGCTCTGTCGCTTTACCAATGCCATGAAACTTACGGATAGCCAGTGACTCCAGTAAATTTTCTGCCGCCGCAGGCAGCACAACAAACAAGCCATCGGGTTTATCCATATCAGAGGCAATTTTGGCTAAAAATTTATTATAAGAAATACCCGCCGAAGCCGTTAAACCCGTCTCTTGCTTGACCTGCTCTTTAATTGCTTTTGCAATGAGCGTTGCCGAGCCTGAAAATAACGTAGAGCCTGTAACGTCCAAGTAAGCCTCATCCAACGACAGCGGCTCAACTAAATCAGTATATTGAAGGAAAACGGCTTGAATAATAGACGACGCCTCTCGATAAGCCTCAAATCTGGGCTTAACGAAAATCGCCTCTGGGCATAACTGCTGGGCCTTAGCTGCCGACATGGCCGATCGAATACCAAACTTTCTGGCTTCATAGCTACAAGCGGCGACAACACCGCGGTTTTGCGGATCACCGCCAACAATTAATGGCTGGCCTTGATAGGCCGGAAAATCACGCTGTTCAACCGAGGCAAAAAACGCATCCATATCCACATGAATGATTTTACGCTGTGGCGGTATCTCATTCGTTGCATCGTTCTTTTTAGTTATTGGCTGCTCAGACATGTTTTTATTCTAAAGGGTCATGGCTAGTAGGTGAAGCATTAACCGTAGGTGGCTAATATAAAAAATAAGGACAAAAATAAGAAAAGAAATACGAAAAAAAGACTGCCGCGAAAAATACCGAATTTGCTAATACTCATATACAGTCATAATCATCTACAATCATTAACATAATGAACACTAAGCATATTAACGCCAAGACAACCATTACCCAGAAAGGATACTCTTTTGAGCACAGCACCCAGCAATTACGGCATTCTCAATAAGCTCATTATCACCTTAATAGCCATGTTAGGTTATGGCGGATGGGCATATTATTGCAATGTACCTGCTAACGGTGATATTGAGTTGCATACCATTGCCTTTCGGGCAGGTATTATTCAAGGGGGTTATTCAGGCATTCTGACATTAACGCAAATGATATTGCTTCAAGCTGTGCTTAAGCATCTCAATCAGCATTTAACGCTTAATCTCAATATGATAGCCACTATAACGACAGCCAGTGCGTTGCAGTACGCTATTATTGTTCCTGTTCATCTTGCTAATGATACGCCGAATATTTTAATGACATTGCTGCCTGGGTTTTTTATTGGTACGGCTTTTAGCTTTGCTTATTTGTTGTCTATTAAGAATAAATATTATTAACCAGGGAGAGGGTTTTTTATGCTCTCTTTTAAGATCAAGGTCGTCGGGGTGGCCCGACA
>DMZE01000115.1:3382-8300 GCA_003492055.1 Cellvibrionales bacterium | reverse complement strand
ATATTTAACTGATATTTAAACGGCACTGATAATTAGATAATTCAAAGCTTGCCGTAGTAACCTTCTTTTAAGGCATCATACAAATTCGCAGCTGTATGTGTTTCGCCATCATATTCAATCTCTTCATTACCTCTCACCTCTACAACTGCACCATCGTCTAAAGTAAATTGGTACAAGGTATTAGCCAAGTCTTTATCCTTCACCAATACACCTTGAAAAGCCTCTGGGTTAAAACGAAAAGTGGTGCAGCCTTTTAGACCTTTACTATAAGCATAGGAATAAATATCTTTGAAATTCTCATACGGAATATCAGTAGGCACATTAATGGTTTTAGATATTGAGGAATCAACCCAATGCTGGGCTGCTGCTTGTACATCTACATGCTGTTCAGGAAGCACACTATCGGCGCTAACAAAATAATCGGGGAGTTGCTGGCCTGGTTGATCGGTATCGGGCATGGCCGATGCATTCACTCGTGCTCTATACGCCAATAGCTCATATGAACAAACATCAACAGTCTCTTTGCTTTTTTTACCTTCACGAATAATATTACGGTTATAGAGATGCGCAAAACTCGGCTCAATACCATTGCTAACATTGTTACCTAACGATAAAGCAATGGTTCCAGTTGGCGCTAAAGAACTGTGATGGGTAAACCTTGCGCCAATTTCACTCAACTCCTTTACTAACTCTGGCTCGACCGAAGCAATTTTTTGCATATAACGGCTATAACAGCTATGTAATAGCTTACCCTTAACTGTATCACCCACCGCATAACCGTCGTTCGCCATTTCAGGCCGCATGGCTAACATACTCTTAGTAACGGTAAAATCTTCTTCCATTATTGGCGCTGGGCCTTTTTCTTTAGCCAGCTCAAGGCCTGCCCGCCAACCTTCTAAGGCTATTTCGCGGCTCACTTTTTCGGTAAACGCCACCGATGCTTTACTGCCATAAGTTAAGCCCAGCAATGTCAGTGCAGAACCCAATCCGAGAAACCCTAAACCATGCCGTCGCTTGCGAATAATTTCTTCACGCTGTTCTGGCAAAGGCAAGCCATTCAGCTCTACCACGTTATCTAGCATACGAGTAAATACATTCACGACTTCGCGAAAGCGTGACCAATTAAATGAGGCTTTATTAGTAAATGGGTTATCGACAAAGTGTACTAAATTAATCGAGCCCAGTAGGCAGGCACCATAGGGAGGAAGACCTTGTTCACCACAGGGATTAGTCGCACGGATATTTTCGCAAAACCAGTTATTGTTCATTTGATTGTATTGATCAATCAAAATAAACCCTGGCTCAGCATAATCATAGGTTGCAGACATAATCGCTTCCCACAATTCTTGTGCGGGTACTGTCCGATAAATCTTGCAGGCAACCTGCCCTATATCATTCACTACATAGCCTTTTGTCACCGGCCAGTTACGCCAAAGAACTTTTTCTCTATATTTATCGCAATCAATATCGTCTAAGGAAATATTTTCTGTCTCTAATTCTGATTCACTTATAGGAAAAACTAAGGGCCAATCATCGCCCTTTTCAACCGCCTGCATAAAGTCTTCGGTAATTAATAGTGACAAATTAAACTGCCGTAAGCGCCCATCTTCACGCTTTGCTTGAATAAACTCAAAAACATCGGGATGACCCACATCAAAGGTGGCCATTTGCGCTCCGCGTCGGCCACCCGCCGATGAAATGGTAAAACACATCTTGTCGAAGATATCCATAAACGACAACGGCCCTGAAGTACGAGCACCTGCACCTGAAACATAGGCATCTTTAGGTCGCAAGGTTGAAAACTCGTAGCCAATGCCTGCACCGGTTTTTAAGGTTAAACCCGCTTCATGCAGTTTTTCAAAAACTGAATCAATCGAATCTTCTATAGTTGCAGCTACTGTGCAGTTAATGGTGGATGTTGCGGACTTATAGGCCTGAGCACCGGCGTTAGAAATAATACGGCCCGCCGGTATGGCACCTTGATGCAATGCCCATAGAAATCGCTGATACCAAAATTCTTGATTTTTTTCGTCTTCGACCTCGGCTAAAGCACGAGCGACTCGCTGATAGGTCGCATCAATATTTTTATCAACCGGCTCGCCGCTTTTATTCAACAGGCGATACTTCTTCTCCCAGATATCCAGCGAGGCAGCCTGCATGGCTACCGCTTCTTCTGCATTNNTCTCACTGCTTTTCTCGCCGCTACTCACATTCATTAATTTGTCCACAACATTAACCTCGTTTACGAACAACTTGATAACCCTTGCGAGTTAAATACTTTAGAGGAGCGCTAAGCATGTGCACTAAGCGAGTGAATGGAAACAATAGAAAAATCGTTAAGCCTAGAAATAAGTGCACTTTAAACACCCATGCTTCGGCTAAAACAAAGTCGGCTGCACCACTTCTAAACGTGACAATATGTTGCGCCCAATTACCCAACGCCACCATTGAGCTGCCGTCTAAGTGCTGTGCTGAATAAGGTATGGTGATTAACCCTAAAATTAACTGCACGTATAAGATCAGCAATACCGCAATATCTGTGGGTTTACTGGTTGCGCGAATGCGCGGATCAAACAGCCGTCGGCGTATTAAAATGGTTAAGCCAACAAAACAAATACTGCCAAATATACCGCCAGCTATCATGGCCATAAGCTGCTTGGTTTGAGCGCTCATCACTAAATGATAAATTGACTCAGGCATAAGTAAGCCCACCAAATGGCCAAAGAATAAAAGGATAATGCCAATATGAAATAAATTACTGCCTACCCGCATACCCTTAGCTCGTAATAACTGGCTGGAGTCTGCCTTCCAAGTGTATTGATCACGATCGTAACGAAACACACTGCCTACAACCATAATCGTTATTGCAATGTAGGGGTAAATACCAAATAAAAACTGGTTTATAAAGTTTCCCATCATAGACCTCCAACAATTTTAATGGTTTGCTCGTCCATACTCGAACAACTATGGCAATCACTGACTTGCGGATCACCACCAAAGGCTTCTGCTTCTTCCCATTCTTTATCTAATGCATCCAAGCTAGTGTCTTCGGCATTAACAAAAGCAATGGCGGCTTCGATAATTTTTTTATCCACTTTGGCTTTGGCTAAAACGAGTAAGCTATCGAAGATAAGAAAATAGTTATTTTCACGCTGTTTTAGCTTGGCACCAATTGAGGCAATAATATTACTGACTTCACCTAATAAGGATTGTGCTTCACTGAAATCACAGAGCGAGCAATACTCGAGAAACATAGGAAGATAATCAGGCAGCTCTGCTTCGTTAATCAACAATCCTTTTTCTGCATAAACCGATGTTAAGTCCACCATGGCTTGACCACGCTCGCGTGATTCGCCATGCACATGCTCAAATAAATGTAAGCAATGGCCACGACCGCGATCAAAGGTTTCAACATAGTCTTCTTGCAGCTCGTATATATCCTTTTTACTATTACTTTCGGCCCAGGCCTGTAACTGTTTAAGCGGCTTCTTTGGTAGAATTTTTTCCTGCTCTAATAGATCTAGCATGGATGGCCACAGTGCAACGGTTTCGGGAACCGGATAGGTTAAGAACAACCCCAGTATTTTAAATGTTTTCATAAATCACCTTTCTTTGAACGACTACTCACGGCTTCATGATAAATAGGCTTAGCCGTTAGGGAATCACCTTTTCCTGTCTGTCCATTGCTTGGATCTGTCTCTCTATTGTTTGGGTCTGTCTCTCCAGTAATCGGGTTAACATTAATTGGCTTACCACTCATGGTATTAACAAATTTAACCGGCTCAAATAAACCCGTTTTGCTTTCACCACCAGAGCAGCCGTTACCAAAACTAAAGCCACAAGATGAACGTGTCTCAAAGGCAATATCATTATCGAAAGGCGTATCACCTGCATATTCACGATGATTAGTGGGAATCACATATCTATCTTCATAATCAGCTAGCGCCATAATGCGATACATATCGTCTAACGTTTCTTCTGTGAGACCCACTTGATCAAGTATGCGCATATCAGTTATGCCATCGACGGTTTTGCTACGCATAAAGCTGCGCATCGCTAACATACGCTCTAAGGCGTGAATAACCGGCTCTTCTTTGCCTGCTGTAAGCATATTGGCGAGATACTTAATCGGAATCCGTAAGTCATGAACATTAGGCAGCACACCATTGCTGCGCAGTGCACCAGATTTCGCCGCGCCTTGAATCGGCGACAATGGTGGGATATACCAAACCATGGGCATGGTGCGATATTCTGGATGCAACGGAAAAGCCACTTTCCAATCTACCGCCATTTTATAGACCGGTGAATTTTGCGCGGCTTCTAGCCAACTGTCGGGCACACCATCAAGCTTGGCTTGCTTAAGCACCTCAGGATCATGAGGATCTAGAAAAATATCCAATTGCGATTGGTATAAATCTTTTTCATCTTCGACGCTGGCTGCTTCCGATATTTTATCGGCATCGTAAAGCAACACGCCTAAGTAACGTATGCGCCCCACACAGGTTTCAGAACAAACAGTAGGCTCGCCGGCTTCTATGCGTGGATAACAAAAAGTGCACTTTTCAGATTTACCCGACTCCCAGTTAAAGTAAATTTTCTTGTACGGACAGCCACTCACACACATACGCCAGCCACGGCATTTATCTTGATCAATAAGCACAATGCCATCTTCTTCGCGCTTATAGATAGCACCACTCGGACAAGCCGCCACGCAGCTAGGATTTAAGCAATGCTCACACAACCTAGGCAAATACATCATAAAAGTATTTTCAAACTGCCCATAAATATCTTTTTCGATATCTTTAAAATTGTAATCTTTGCTGCGCTTAGAAAACTCACCGCCTAGAATCTCTTCCCAGTTAGGTCCGGTCACGGGTTTCTCAACCTTTGCACCGGTAATAGCCGAATGAGCACGCGC
>DMZE01000115.1:0-3337 GCA_003492055.1 Cellvibrionales bacterium | reverse complement strand
AAGTCGGGATTGGCAAACAGTTTAGACAGCACTTTTAACTTGCCGCCAATTTTCGGTTTCAGTTCCCCGCTCTTGGTGCGCTCCCAACCACCATTCCATTTTGCTTGATTTTCCCAATCATCGGGATAGCCAACGCCGGGCTTAGATTCAACATTGTTAAACCAGGCGTATTCAACCCCGCTACGTGAGGTCCAGACATTTTTACAGGTGACAGAGCAAGTATGACAACCAATGCATTTATCGAGATTTAACACCATGCCTATTTGGGCGCGTATCTTCATTGTGCTTGCTCCTTATTCTGAGGTAGACGATCAAATTCATCTGCTTGTCCTGCTTGTGCAGACCCGCTATCGGCTGGCTCATCTAACCAAGCGATATCCTCCATTTTGCGTACCACAACAAACTCATCTCGGTTACTGCCTACAGTGCCATAATAATTAAAGCCATAAGCAAGCTGCGCATAACCACCTATCATATGGGTAGGCTTAACCACCGCGCGGGTTACCGAGTTATGTATACCGCCCCGCTTACCGGTGGTTTCTGCTCCCGGTGTATTAATAATTTTTTCTTGCGCGTGATACATCATGCTCATGCCTTCAGGCACTCGCTGACTCACCACTGCTCGCGCCGCAATAGCACCGTTAGTGTTGTAGAGCTCTATCCAATCGTTATCGACAACATCTATTTTTTTGGCATCAATTTCACTAATCCAAACAATGGGGCCACCACGACTCAAGGTCAGCATTAATAGGTTTTCTGAATAAGTACTATGAATACCCCACTTTTGATGCGGCGTAATCCAATTAAGCGTCACTTGCTTATGCCGTTTACCCGAAGCGCCCATTGAGAATTTCTCTTTAACCGGCGCAACGGTTTTAGTATTAATCGGCGGCTTATAAACACATAGCCCTTCGCCAAAATCACGCATCCAACTGTGATCTTGATAAAAATGTTGACGGCCCGTTAATGTGCGCCATGGAATCAACTCATGCACATTGGTGTAACCGGCGTTGTAACTCACATGCTCATCTTCCAAACCGCTCCAAGTGGGCGATGAAATAATTTTTCGAGGCTGAGCTTGTAAATCCCTAAAGCGTAATTTTTCATCGGCTTTAGGTTTAGCCAAATGCGTATGGTCACGACCCGTAATTTCACCCAGTGCAGCCCATGCTTTAACCGCCACCTGACCATTGGTCTCTGGCGCCAACGATAAAATCACTTCACTGGCATCTATATCGGTTTCAATTCTCGGTAAACCTTTAGAGACGCCCTCTTCAGTCACAGGACGATTTAACGCCGCTAAAAAATCCACCTCATCTTCAGTATTCCAAGCAATACCTTTACCACCATTGCCAATCTTGCTAAGCAATGGACCGAGTGAAGTAAACTTTTTATAGGTGTTTGGATAATCCCGCTCTACTTCAACAAAGTTAGGTAGTGTTTTACCCGGAATAGCTTCGCACTCGCCTTTTTTCCAATCTTTAACATCAACCGGCTGTGCTAATTCTCCTGGGGTATCATGCAAAATAGGCACGGCAACCACATCAGTTTCAACACCAAGGTGGCCTTCACATAACGCAGAAAATGTTTTGGCTATACCTTTATAAATATTCCAATCACTGCGGCTCTCCCAAGCAGGATCAACCGCCCGCGAAAGCGGATGAATAAAGGGATGCATATCTGAGGTATTTAAATCATTTTTTTCATACCAAGTGGCCGACGGTAAAACGATGTCGGAGTAAACGCAGGTGGTGGACATTCTAAAATCCAATGTCACAACTAAATCTAACTTGCCTTCTGGTGCTTTATCATGCCAAACCACTTCTTCGGGTTTTTTTCCACCGGTTTCAGCTAAATCTTCACCCAGCAAACCGTTTTGTGTGCCCAATAAATACTTGAGCATATACTCATGGCCTTTGCCGCTAGAGCCTAAAATATTGGAACGCCAAATAAACATATTGCGCGGAAAGTTACGCGGCTCATCAGGGTCTTCACAAGAGAACTGTAAGCTACCGCTTTTAAGTTGATCAACAATATAGTCGGAGGATTTTTTACCCGCTTGTTTTGCGAGCTTAGTAATTTCTAAGGGATTCTCTTGTAACTGCGGTGCAGACGGTAGCCACCCCATTCGCTCAGAGCGAACGTTGCAATCGATCAAAGAATAATTTTCCCAGTCGCTTTTTTTAGCTAGCGGTGAAAGGATTTCATTCACCTCGAGTTTTTCATAGCGCCACTGACTAGAATGGCTATAAAAAAACGAAGTGCTGTTCATTTGTCGCGGTGGACGATGCCAATCTAAGCCAAAGGCCAATGGTTGCCAGCCAGTTTGGGGCCGTAATTTCTCTTGCCCAACATAATGCGCCCAACCACCGCCAGACTTACCGATACAACCACACATCACTAACATATTAATAATGCCGCGATAAATCATATCCATGTGATACCAGTGATTTATGGCTGCGCCTAATATCACCATCGACTTACCCTGAGTTTTATCGGCGTTCTCACCAAATTCACGGGCAACGGTAATCACTTTGTCCCGAGCAACACCGGTAATTTTTTCCTGCCATGCGGGTGTGTAAGGCTCATCGTCGTCATAGCTATTGGCTAGTCCCTCACCGCCTAAGCCTTGGTCAATACCATAGTTGGCCATCATTAAATCAAAGACGGTAACAACACGAACCTCACCGGCTTTGGTGGCTACCTTTCTTACCGGCATATTGCGATACAAAATACTGTCATGATCAGTATGTTTAAAAATCTCTTGTTCGTTTTCTTGATTACCAAAATAAGGAAAAGCCACCGAGACCACTTCATCATGTTTTTGGATGAGCGATTTACTGGGCCAAATATCTGCGCCAGTGGCACAATTTTTTAAGTCGAGATTCCATCGGCCGCTTTTATCCCATCGAGAACCAATGGTACCCATGGGCACAACAACAGCATCAGTATTTTCATCTAACAGCACAGGCTTCCATTCGGCGTTATCTTGATCGCTAATCGTTTCGAGATCAGAGGCGCGCAAGGTACGACCAGGGATATAATGCTCCCCAGCCTTATTATCTGTATGCTCATCCAACATCACCAAAAATGGCATATCTGTATAGCGTCTACAGTAGTCATCAAAATATTGGCTAGGGTATTTACCATCACGCGCCAAATGAAACTCTTTGAGTATTACATGGCCCATTGCCATGGCCATCGCCGCATCAGTTCCCTGTCTTGGGTTTAGCCATAAATCCGTTAGCTTGGCGACCTCACTATAATCTGGCGTTACTGAAACCGTTTTAGCCCCTTTGTAACGAACCTCAGTAAAGAAATGCGCATCGGGAGTACG
>DMZE01000055.1 GCA_003492055.1 Cellvibrionales bacterium | reverse complement strand
TTATTCTTTGATATGGCCTCGCGAGCGACTACTAATGCTGAGCAGAATCTGTATTTTGAATCGATGCGCGAGATACGCGTTAAAGCCCGCGCCGCTCGTACAGATTATGAACGTGACCTAATTAAGGGGTTTCAACTCAACACGACTCAAAATAATAGTGCGGCGCAGAATGGATCATCAAACACGCTATCGTCTAATAATGTAGCAATGGAGTTAGTCGATAAAGAAGATGTTGAGCAGGATGTTGCCATTACTAATATGTCAACGCGGGCACGCGCTGTCTCAAAAAAACGCCTCTATGAACTCCACTCACGCCTGCAACAACTTTATGATATTGCAGAAGTGAATAAGACTAATAACCCTTTAGACCCCGGCGTTCTAAGCGAGTTATTTTCTAAGGTTATTCAAAATATGGGCATTGATATTAAAGCCCGTATTATTCTGCTGAAACAGTACGAACGTTACATTATTAATCGCTTACCCGAGCTGTATAAAAATACCTGCAAATTGCTTGAAGACGCAGGCATTCGTTTTAGCGAACAACAAAAAATTAAACAGCAACGATCAGGCTCAAGACAATCATCGCCACTCACTCAAGCCTTTAATGAAGATGAGCTACCGCTTCTGGCCGATAACACAGAAGCCAATTATCGCTATGGCGCTTCTCCCTTTAATGAACTCAGCCAATTATTATCGAATCTTCGCAGCCTGCCAGGACAACAGCAGGCTAATCAACCTTCACTATTTTCATCAGGTAACGGACCAGCCTTGCAAAATAACGAATTAATTAACTTACTCAACCAGCATATCGCCGCTGATACATCAGCTAATTTATCTGGCAATCCACAATCTAATCAAGATGCAAATACCATTGTTGATTTACGCGCCTATATTGGTCAATTGCTTGCACGAGGTATGCCGAAGGGGCAGACGCATGCTGTGCAGCAGGTCGATGAGGATGTGATTAATTTAGTCGCGATGTTTTTTGACTTTGTGCTCGATGATAAAAATATACCGGACAATATAAAAGCGGTTGTCAGTCGGTTACAAATGCCGATTCTAAAAATTGCCTTAAAAGATAAACGTTTCTTTAGTGATACTGATCATCCTGCGCGTAATTTTATTAATGAAATTGCCAGAATCAGTATTGGTATTGATGAAACTGACCCACAGGCTGAAACCTTATTAACGCAAATCGAACAATGGGTACAAGAGATACAAACCACGACAGATAATATTGAGGCAGCTTTTACAGAATCCTTAACCGCATTAAAAGCCTACCATCAAAAAAACGAGAAACGAGCGGATTTAGTTCAAAAGCGTACTAGCGAAGCGGCCGAGGGCCAAGCAAAAAGACAAGTGGCTACGCTGCGTTCACAGCAAGCGATTCAAGATGCTATGGACGGAAAATCACTAGCCGCTTTGGTCTCCGAATTTATTGTGAAGCAATGGCAGCAAGTTTTGTATGTCGCCTTTGTTAAAGAAGGCGAAGAAAGCCAAAGCTGGTTATCGCATTTACAAACCATGCAAGATTTAATTTGGTGTTCACAACCGCATAAAGATGAGAAATCACAGCAACGCTATAAACGAATTGTAGAGAACCTTTTTGTAAGACTCGCTAGTGCATTAGAACAGACCACGCTAAATAGCTCGCAAATTACTGAGCAAACGGAGCAGCTAAAAACGCTTATCGAAAAAATCGCTAATCCTAAAACCGATCCCACAGACATTATTATTGAAACCTTTAAAGCTGATACTGATGCTGCGTTGCAATCATTGCAACAACAAAAAAGCTGGGGAAATATGACCGCACTTGAACGCCAAAAAGTGCAATTTCAGGCGTTAACTTATGATTTTATTGAACAAGCTGACGCGATTAGTTTAGGTACTTGGCTAGAATTTAAAACGCCGGGCAATGGCGCCATTATGCGCTGCAAACTGGCAGCAAAGTTAGCGAGTTCAGACAGCTATGTGTTTGTTAATCGCCTCGGTTTTAAAGCCATAGAAAAACCCCGTAAAGAATTCGCCTTTGATTTACAGCGTAAACGTGCCCGCCTATTAAGAGCCGGGCCATTATTCGAGCGTTCATTGCATAAGGTAGTGAGTAGCTTAAAAAGTCTTACCTGATAAATGAATTTCAACCCACATAAAAGGTATATGCCAGATTGAGCCACAGCTATAACCCCATAAAACGCGCTATCAAACCACTATGATTTCACCCATTGAATTCAGCGCGTTAACGCAGATTGAAATCAATAGTCATATTGTAGCAAGCCTGCTATATGTACTTGCCGGTCTGCTGCTGAATTCAAAAAATGGTAAGTTACGATTTTATCGACCTTTACAAATTGCCTGCTATGCCACGGCTATAACACAGCTTAGCGTCACCGCTTTAAAAGTCAGCTGGTTAGCGAGTAATACGGTTACGCTTATTGAAATGGCCAACCTCGGCATTTGGGCCATTGCACTGTGGCGCTTATTAGAAAACAGTACCGGCCAGACAGTTAAAACGATTTTTAAAAGCTCTATTATGCTGATTTGGCTTATCAGCAGTTTATTATTAATTAATAAGAGCATGGTCTGGTTACCGAGCATTACCACTTCACATATGGCTTTACTGGTTGGGCCTATTTTACTTACACTTATTATTCTCGCCTTAATTGAACAACTATTCCGGAACAGCTCACGACCCCATCGCCACAATCTTAAGTTTTTGGGTATTGGCCTATTGGTTATGATGTTTAGCGAGCTCTATAGTCTCGCCTACCAAGGCATTTTTCAAGCGGTTGATCTCACCAGCCGCAATGCCGATGGCTTTATTCATAGTTTAATTGGCCTGTTATTTATTTTAGGTTCCTTACGCACCCAGCCAGAAGCGACAATTGTTGTGTCTCGCAAAATCGCCTTTTATGGAACCGCTCTTCTCAGCGCTGGTGTGTTTTTACTGTGTATATCACTAGCGGCTTATTATGTGCAGCTGAATAAAGCCGAATGGTCAGACGCTCTACAAATGGTGTTGTTTGTGTTTAGCATTATTTGTCTTTGCCTAGCCGCCACCTCGCGCTCCATTCGCGCCAATATTCAAGTGTTCGTTAATAAAAACTTTTTTCGCTATAAATACGATTATCGACACGTTTGGTTAAATTTAATCAAGACATTATCGAATGCCAGTGCTAAAGAAGATTTCTACTTGCACAGCCTCAAAGCCGCCGCCAATGTCTTTGCTAGTCGCGGCGGTGCATTGTGGCTAAAAAATGAGAGCGGTCAATTGCAAGTGGTATCAACCTGGCGTGTGACATTGCCAGAAAATACCAGCGTCGATAGTCATAGCCCTTTTGCCCAAGCCTTTATTGACCGCGAATGGGTTTACGCTTTAGGTAATAGCGGCAGTAACTTAGTAAACCCCTTTTCAGAACATTTACCCGAATGGGTCAATGAAATTGATAATGCCTGGGTTATTACGCCATTAATTATTGGCGATAAACTCACCGGTTTTTTCCTATTGACCCAATCAGCAAATACTAACCCCTTAATTTGGGAAGATCTCGACGTATTAAAAACCGTAGGGCGTCAGCTTGCCAGTTATATCGTGCGTCAAAAATCGGCAGAGCAATTGGCCGAAGCCAAGCAGTTTGACACCTACAACCGCCTTACCGCTTTTATTATGCACGATTTGAAAAACTTGATTGCGCAACAAGCATTGGTTGTCGAAAACGCCCATAAACATAAAGAAAACCCCGCATTTGTTGAAGATGCTATTC
>DMZE01000110.1 GCA_003492055.1 Cellvibrionales bacterium | reverse complement strand
CTAAAAAGGCCAGATAATAGGTACTAGTAATACCGTTGTAATGCCAACCAAAATCGTTAGAGGAACACCCATTTTCAAGAAATCAACAAAACGATATTCACCGGGGCCATACACCATTAAATTCGTCTGGTAGCCTATTGGGGTTGAAAAACTGGCTGAGGCAGCAATCATTAGAGTAATCGCCATTGGTATCATATCAACATCAAGCTCGGTGCTAATGGCTGCCGCTACAGGAAACAACAATACAGCCGCTGCAACATTCGATATTATCGCTGAAAACCCAGCCACCAAAACAAACAACAGAATGAGAGCTGTATGTGGTGACTGCCCCACTACACCAACAAAGTGCTGGGCAATAGACAGTGTAACGCCGGTTTTCTCTAACGCCGTACCTAAAGCAATAGATGCGCCTATAACAATCAATACCTGCCAATCAATACTACGCCTTGCTTCCTCAGTTTGCGTGCAACGAAACAATATCATTGCGCCAGCGGCTAACATAGAGGCTTCAAGCATCGACAATAAGCCAGTGGCCGCTAATATAACCATGACAACAAAAATAGTTAATGCTATGCCCATGCGCTCATGTGAGACAGGGCTATAGTCATCAATTTTTCTCACCAACAAAAAATCTCTAACATATCGTTGCTGCCGCTCAAAAGATCGCCCTGCCTCTATCAGCAATGTATCACCAGGTTTCAAGGTAATGTCACCAATACGACTTTTAATACGCTGCCCTTCTCTGGCTACAGCAATAATAGCGGCGCCATAGGTAGAGCGAAAACGACCTTCTTTCACTGTTTTACCGACCTGAGGAAAGCTATTAGAAATCACTACCTCAACCAAATGTCGCTGTGATCTTTCAGAATCAAGCTTGAAAATCTGATCATCGGCAGGTCGTAAGCCGCGCATTTTTTGTAAATCAACAACGGATTCAACATTTCCAGCAAAAACGAGTCGATCATTCGCATGTAACTCTTGAGCAGGCCCCACGGCAGTAATTAAATGACCGCTACGCTGAATTTCAACTAAGAATACACCCGGCAAGCTTCTTAAACCGGCAGACTCTACGGTTTGCCCCACTAATGGACTCGCAGGCTCCACTAACATTTCAACGGTGTATTGCCGAGTATCGCCAAACTGCCTCTCACTTCTGCTGGTTTTTTTGGGCAATAAAAGCGGACTAGCAAAGTAGACATAGACAAGCGTCACGATGACGCAAGGAATACCCACCCAAGCCAAATCAAAAATACCTAGTTGGTAAGTTTCCTCAGCACCTACCGACTGGTAATGCGCTCGCAACAAACCATCGACAACCAAATTAGTGCTTGTTCCGATTAGCGTACAGGCGCCGCCAATAATCGCCGCATAACTCAGAGGCATCATTAATTGTGACACTGAAAATTGATTGCGCTTAGCCCAATCCATAACGGCTGGAATCATCATCGCGACAACGGGTGTGTTATTGACCACTGAGCTAAGTGTCGCCACGGGTAACATTAAACGCAGTTGCGCCCAGCCAATAGTTGATGGCCTTCCCAACAAGCTACCCGCTAACCACGCTGCCCCGCCAGTTTTTGATAAACCTTGAGCAACAATAAATAACATAGCCACGGTAATCATGCCTTGATTAGCGAATCCGGACAGCGCTTCTACTGGAGAAATAACTCCCATCACCAATAAAGCGGTTACCCCACCCATTAGAACAATATCAGCAGCATAACGGGTAAAAACAAGCGCAGAGAAACAGATGAGTACAGCTGCGATGGCAAGATAAGACGCTATATCCACATTACTTCCTCTTTTTGACTTGCAGTGATAAATTGAAGGGTTAAAGTTTTATTTAAAATAACAACTTAACGATAAATACTATCCAAACGATTTAAAAACGGCTCCAGCATCTCAGCAGGTAAAGCATTAATACCTGCTGCCGCTTTACGACCTCCGCCGGTAGGGAATTCCATACACAGTGTATCGGCATCGGTTTTATTACTTAAGGGTGCTCGCACACTCACAAGATAGGTATCGTCTGGACGTGATGTTAACACTGCATGCGCACGATCGGGATACTGATTAGCCAGATCATTACCGTAAACGCCACTCACCCGACGTGCCCATTTTTCATCAGGTAATAAAAATGCCGCAGAAGTACTCGTCGATCTTAAAGTATCAGCGCCTTTCGCTTTGTTCATATCATCTTGATAGCCATTCTCAAGCTGATTGAAATGAGTGGCATCATCTTCAATAAAATCTAACGGATTACGATAGTGAGAGAGTAAGCGATATAAACCTGCAGGCTCAAAGTGTAAATCGGCAAGACTGCCGCCGTAGCCATTATAATTAATATAAATACCCAGATTCTCTAAAAGAACTAATTGCTCATTGGTTAAATCGGTAGTTCGCGCCAATGCTTGTGCGCTATTTTTTAAATTATCACCAAAAGCCCCGACAATAGCCCAATGACTCAATGCGCCGTGAAGCCGACCATTAATTAAAAGACTGGTACAAACATCGGCCGCCGGATTAATTAATGCTGACAAATTCGGATGCGAAGGAATATCGCCAGCAACATGATGATCACAATAAAAAATACTCGCTCCCGCATCAAGGACACGAATAACATCGGCTTTATTTTTATCCATCGAAATGTCGAGCACATTGACATGATCACCCGATGCGGCATCAACCTGAGCCAATAATTTAATATCTCGTTTAACACCTGTTATGAGTTGCGATTGAACGGGCTCGGCATGACGCAACTGTAAGAGTGCACAGATACCATCGGCATCACCATTAAATACGTCGTAAACTGTCATGTGCTGCCCTATCGTTTTTAAAATTAAATCTTTCGACCACTTTCCTCACTCGCTGATGAAAAACGCAAGATCAAAAATACTCGTGCAAAAAATATGAGTTACGATAACAGGCTTTGAAGATCAGTGGAACCACTGAAAAGCCATTGATGGACATTGATAACCATTGATAACCATTGATAGGAAGGCGCCACCCAGACTCATATTCATGATTAGAATCTATCAGTAGCGCCCGTTATTTAAAATAACTATTTTAAACGTATTTTCGACTGATTACGCTTAATCGTTCGCTCACCAATACCCTTAATGGCAGTAAGGTCATTGGCGTGATGGAACGGCCCATTGGCTTTACGATAAGCAACAATCTTTGAAGCTCTTGAAAGACCAATGCCGACTAACTGATCAGCTAATTGCTGAGCCGAAGCGGTATTAATATTAATGGTCGCAGAAGCAATCTGCTGAGCTTTGGGAGCTACCTTGCTTGCCGTTTTTTCAGCGGCATAACTCGGTAAAGTGAGACTAAATAAACTAATAAATAAAACGAAGATAGAAAAAATAACTTTCATGGTAACAACTCCTTGTCAAAAGCACCTTGTAGACTTATCAAAAAGGCACTTAAAATTAACTGGCAATCCCGCCAGCATGGCACAATTTTTTACTTACTTACGAGGCATGCTTTTTTGTATGAACAGCTCGTATAAAACACACTAGCAAAAAATTGTGAAGCAATGCTAGCATAAATAAAAACCAGTTGTACAATTTTTGTGTAGCCGATATAGTATGTTCTGTCTGGCCATGGAGGCTTGGCATTCTACGTCAATCAAGGAGGAAGTTATGATGACGAAACTATTATCTGCACGACCATTCCCATTTTCATCTGCATTAAAATCCAAACCAACATCGTATCGGCGAACGATTTTTCTGGCCATAAAAAAACCCAAAAGCCGTTTTTTTACGCGCAGCATTACTGGCTTAATCGCCACACTGTCTTTAAGCCATGCAGCACTCGCTGCTCCAGTTTTTATCAATGAGTTTCACTATGATAATAACGGCACCGATACGGGTGAGGGTTTAGAAATTGCCGCTATTGCCGGAACTGACTTAGAAAACTGGCAACTTTTATTTTATAACGGCACAAACGGTGGTATTTATAAAAGCTTGGATTTAAATGGCGTCGTTAGCAATTTAAATAATGGCTATGGCGTACTGGGCTTTCCTACCACAGGCATCCAAAACGGTCCCGCTGATGCCTTCGCCCTAGTAAACCCACTAGGAGAAGTATTCGATTTTATTAGCTATGAAGGAAGCCTAACAGCAACTGAAGGACCGGCTAATGGCTTAACGAGCATCGATGTTGGATTAGAGGAAAGGCCCGATTCACTACTGGGTCTGTCATTGCAGCGCCAAGGCAGCGGCACTTTGAGTGACGACTTTAATTGGGCAATTGATACCGCTAGTTTAGGTAGCATCAACAATGAACAGGACTTTCAAGTATCGTCCGTGCCACTTCCGGCGTCATTGTGGCTATTCTCTTCTGCCTGCATCGCGCTACTAGGTCGACAACGCTCTTGTCATAGAAGCCGTAAACAGACAAGCGTGTAACAGCAGCACATTAATCAAGAGACGCTAGCATCTCTTGAAGCGCTAGTAAGGGGTCGTCCGCTTGTGTAATTGGGCGGCCCACTACAAGATAATCACTACCGGCATCAATAGCTTGTCGAGGCGTTAACGTTCTACGCTGGTCATCAGCTACTGCATTGGCGGGTCTAATACCTGGCGTCACTAATAAAAAATCATCACCGCAACGCGCACGTAGTTGTTGCGCTTCTTGGGCTGAACAGACCACGCCATTAAGGCCGGCGCTTTTTGTACTGTCTGCTAAAAACATAACCTGCTCTTCAACCGAACGCGTCACACCGGTTAATTGCAAATCTTCATCCGTCATACTGGTT
>DMZE01000089.1 GCA_003492055.1 Cellvibrionales bacterium | reverse complement strand
ACCGGTACATTCGCTAACAATAACGGTATGCATTAATTTTGCTGCACCTAAAATGGCATCAATGGGGCAGGCCTGAATACACTTAGTGCAGCCGATGCATTCATCCTCGCGGATATAGGCGACTTTTTTAATATCTTCGACGCCATGTTCATCATCTAAAGCGACAGGCTCTACATCGAGTAAATTAGCGAGCTCATGAATACCGGCTTCGCCACCAGGCGGACACTTGTTAATAGCATCGCCATTAGCAATGGCTTCGGCGTAAGGTTTACAGCCAGGGTAACCACATTGGCCACACTGTGTTTGCGGCAAGATTGCATTGATTTGATCAACAATAGGATCGCCATCCACCGCAAATTTAACGGCACCGAAACCAAGGGTTGCACCAAACACTAGTCCAAGCGTTAGCAAGGCAAGCAATGCGGCGATAAACGGATGTTGGGAGATAAGTTCTATCATGAATTTTCAGTTCGTCTCATTAAACAAGACCAGCAAACCCCATAAATGCGAGTGACATTAAGCCTGCGGTAACCATGCCGATGGCGGAACCTTGAAAGGGTGCGGGTATATCGGCAACGGCGAGTCTCTCTCGCATGGCAGAAAAGAGAATTAACACTAATGAAAAACCGGCTGCGGCACCAAAGCCATATAAGGCTGATTCAATAAAAGAATGTTGTTTATTGATATTCAATAAGGCAACACCTAAAACGGCGCAGTTAGTAGTAATAAGGGGCAAGAAGATACCCAGTACTTTATAGAGTAAGGGGCTGGTTTTATGGACAACCATTTCGGTGAACTGCACAACCACGGCGATGACTAAAATAAATGAAATGGTTTTTAAATACGTTAGGCCTAAAGGTATCAGTAAATAGGTGTAGGTTAGGTAGCTGCAAATAGAAGCGAGCGTTAGAACAAAAGTGGTGGCGGCCGACATGCCCATAGCCGTTTCTAATTTGTTAGAAACGCCCATAAACGGACACAGCCCTAAGAACTGTACCAATACAAAGTTGTTAATTAAGATTGCGCCAATTAATAAAACGGCGAATTCACTTAACATGCTGTTTACCTATTTCTTTAACGTATGGATTTCTGAATCTGTGTTTACGTTTAATATGTGACTATCAGCGTTTATTTAACACGCATGCCGGGTATTGCACCTGCATGAGGCTCTAATAAGTAAATTTCTTTTCCGCCAGGCCCTGCTGCTAATACCATGCCTTCTGACATGCCAAAGCGCATTTTACGTGGTTGAAGGTTGGCTACCATAATGGTGAGCTTGCCTTCTAAATCTTCTGGGCTGTAGGCATCTTTGATACCCGAAAATACGGTACGCTGTTCATCACCTAAATTTAATGTGAGCTTGAGTAATTTATCTGCACCGTCTACGTGCTCGGCTTTGGCAATTAAGGCAATGCGTAAATCGACTTTAGCAAAGTCATTAAATTCTATTTCTGGTGCAATCGTTTTATCGTCGCTGTCTTTTTTAGGCGCCGATTTTTTCTTTTTCTTGGCTGGCTTGCTGGCTTCTTTTGGTTTGCCTGCATCGAGCATTTTCTCTACGCCAGCATTTTCTATTCTACTAAGCAGCGGTTTAAACTTATTAATTTTCTTGCCGCATAGTGATTCTTCTAAATGCGTCCAATCAAGATTGGCGTTTAAAAAGGTTTCGGCTTTAACCGCAAGTGCTGGCAGTATCGGTTTAAGATAAGTGATTAAGGTGGCAAACGCGCAAATACCTTGTGTGCAAATGCCTTGTAGCTCGGCCTCACGACCTTCTTGTTTTGCTACTACCCAAGGTTCTTGTTCATCAATATATTGATTAATGCGATCGGCTAGCGCCATAATTAAACGCGTGGCTTTAGCAAACTCTCTATTTTCATAGGCATTGCCAATATCGACACTTTCGGCAATTAGGTCTTGTTGCAAAGCGGGGTTCGGTAATTCTGCAGCCAAGGTATTATCAAAGCGTTTAGTAATAAAGCCCGCGCAGCGGCTAGCGATGTTGACTAACTTGCCGACCAAGTCTGAATTCACTTTTTGCACGAAGTCTTCAAGATTAAGGTCTATATCATCTATGCCGTTACCGAGTTTTGAGGCAAAGAAGTAACGTAAGTATTCTGGCTCAAAATGTTCGAGGTAAGTGCGCGCCATAATAAAGGTGCCGCGAGATTTCGACATTTTCTCGCCATTAATCATGACAAAGCCATGGGCATAAATAGCATTAGGTAATCTTAAATCGCAAGCATGCAACATGGCGGGCCAAAACAAACCATGGAAGTTAATAATATCTTTGCCAATAAAGTGGTAGAGCTCAGTGCCTTGTTTTTCGGCTTGTGCACTATCCCAAAAATCATCGAAGTTTAAATTGGCAGTATCGCAGTAGTTTTTAAAGCTAGCCATATAGCCAATAGGCGCATCTAGCCATACATAGAAAAACTTACCGGGTGCATTGGGTATTTCAAAACCAAAGTAGGGCGCATCGCGGCTAATGTCCCACTCTTGCAAACCGGCTTCTAACCACTCACCTAATTTGTTGGCAACGGATGCCTGAAGGTTTTCGTTAGCTAACCACTGCGTTAAAAAGGCTTTGAACTCAGGCAGTTTAAAAAAGTAATGTACCGATTGTTTGTCGACTGGTTTAGCACCAGAGATAGTTGAGAATGGATCGATAAGATCAACCGGTGCATAGGTGGCGCCACAGACTTCACAGTTATCACCGTATTGGTCCGTAGCCTTACATTTAGGGCAGGTGCCTTTGATATAACGATCGGCTAAGAATAATTGTTTTTCAGGATCGAAAGCCTGAGTGATTTCTCGCTCGGCAATAAAGCCTTTGTCGTAGAGCTCAGTATAAATTTTTTCAGAGTAGTCTCTATTTTCTTCGGAGTGCGTGCTGTAGTAATTATCATGACTAATTAAAAAATCATTAAAATCACGGCTATGATCGCTATGCACTTGGGCAATAAGCTCTTCTGAGCTAACGCCTTGTTGCTCGGCTTTAAGCATGATGGCGGTGCCGTGAGTATCATCGGCACAAACATAGTGACATTCATGGCCACGCGCTTTTTGATAGCGAACCCAGATGTCCGTTTGTATATGCTCTAGCATATGCCCCAAATGCAATGGACCATTGGCATAAGGAAGAGCGCTAGTCACTAAGATACGGCGTTTTTTAGATTCTAGTTTAGCGTGTGCAGTCATGTTTTTTGGGCCAATCACAGACGAAAATAAGGTCATTAATATAATCGATTAATATACCATTTTTGTGTTGTGATTAAACCGCCCTGTAGCGGTCTTTGTTACATAGCTTTACTGGCTGATGGTAGGGGAATGTTGGCGGTGTTGGCTTTGATTTTTGCTGGCCCCAGGGTTTTTTCGGCTAAATCGGCAACCAATTTGGCAGTCACGCGATAGGCCGTGAGTTTGCCGCCATAGAGACCAATAGCTCTAGGTTGTTTAGGGTCGCTTTCAAATAGAATGGTATCCCTTGCCTGCCTAGAAAAGGGTCTAGTTAAATTTTGTACAGCCGATTGCTCGCCCGTCGGTTCGTTGCTAGGAAGCACTCTTAAGCCTGCCCAGGCTTTAGTGTATTGGCCCTTATAATCAGGGAAATAATGAAAAAGAGTCTTTTTAAGATATTCAATTTCATCATCGCCGGGTTCGCAGTTAGCAGGGTCGCCTTGGAATTTTTTCTCTGTGGTACCCACTAATACGCCACCGTGCCAAGGCATAATAAAGACTGCGCGTTGATCATCGGGCGATTCTACATAAAAAATGCCTTCGCCAAGCGGTGCATCGAACTCAATATGGCTGCCTTGGACTAAATCGACTGTGGGGCCTTGCGGTGCAAAATCAATAGCGGCTTGAATGCGATCAATCCATGGGCCGGCGGCATTAATGATGACCTTACAGCTAACGTCAAAGCTTTGCTCTTGGTGAATAGCGCTGACACAGACCTGTTGATCGCTATTCATGCTTGCCTTTTCAAAGGCGGTTTCTTCCATAACGTCGCAACCCATTGAGACAGCTGAGCGAATAACGGCTTGGGTTAAAAGAAAGTCATCGGTTTGGCCGTCCCAATATTGAAAGACATCAACCAAGCCTTGTTGTTTTATGCCTTGCTCTTGAATACAGCCGAGCTTATCCCACTCGGCTTTGGGGACTCGGGTAAAGCGGGCTTCTGCTTTAAAGCCGCCTAAAGCGCTGTATAAAAATAAACCGATAGCCAGCTGCCAGCGTTTTAAGCGCTGTTTTTTGTACACAGGCAAATAGAATTTTCGGCTTTCGACTAACGATGGGGCTATATTTTGCAAGGTTGAGCGTTCGGCGATGGACTTTTTAACCAGAGAGAATTGATAGGTTTCTAAATAGCGCAAACCGCCATGAATCAACTTGCTTGAGCGAGAAGAGGTAGCCGTGCCGACATTGGATTTTTCGATTAATAATGCTGAGAAGCCGCGTGCCACAAGGGCTTGAGCGCAGCCAGCACCCTGGATGCCACCGCCAATAATGACAGCATCGTAGTGTGCTTTGAGTTGTTCTTTATTATTTAATACACCTTTTGCAGGCATTTTATAAGTTCCAATAAGTGGTTGTTATTGTCGTCTTGGGCGTATTTAGGCCTCTTTGATAGACATTTTGGCTATTTCTCTTTTATAAGTGCGATGTTTATTTTTAAGTGTAGTGTCTATTTTTGATATGTTCCTGCTATCTGCTGGTTATCTTGAATATATTTTGTAGGTATATTTGACCGTACTTATCGGGTTTTGTTTAGGGTTTTGTTGCTTGCCTGTTAGGCGTCAACAGGGCATCATTCGTTTGGTTGAATCCTTGTATATGAGCTGTTTTAAAAAGTTAGAGGTTGTTTGTAGATGAATCTTGAATATTATCCAATTAGAGGCAGAGGCGTGTTGGGCGATAAATTCCAACTAGCGAGAGTTAAGGATGAGGCTGGCAATATGTATAAGGGTCAGTTTGATCAGGCGATGCATTTTAGTTCTGAAGCTGAGTTGAAGACTTATTTGGCGGGTGTTTTAAGTGTTGCTGAGGGTGAGTTGTCAATTGCGAAGATGGATTTGTAGATCGGTTTAGTGGTTGGTTAATGGTTTTTCGATGAATACCTGTGTTTTTTGATACGGGTATTTTTTTGAGTTTTTTTT
>DMZE01000214.1 GCA_003492055.1 Cellvibrionales bacterium | reverse complement strand
CGCCCGGCACTCTTGCTCTAACTTAATAAGGTGCGCTAATAACGACAATTGAGCATAGTCATGAAGTGACACGTCAACATCATCATAAACCTGAGTCACTAGCGTCGCTAAATTAACAGCAGAGTTCACGGCAAGCTTTTCAATCACCTTTGCCTCTCGAGCAAGCCGATGCTCAACCAGCCATCGCAGTGTCTCTAAGGGACGGCCCATCAATTCGCCATGAGCGGGCGCAATTTTTAATAGTGGGTAAGTTTCGAGTAACTGCAAAGAGGCAATATAAGCCTGCATATCGCCACTGGGCGGCACTATCACCACGGTAGAACCATTCATAATATGGTCACCAGCGAGTAATACGCCCTCTTCTTCTAATAAAAAACATAAATGATTACTAACATGACCCGGCGTATGAATAGCGCGCAGATGAAAGTCATCGGCGATAATCACATCATCATGTTGCATTGCCCAGTCAGGCTTAAAAGTATTATCTTGAAAAAGATCATCAGCAGGTGGCATACCGACTATTTGTGCGCCCGTGGCTTTAGCAAGGGGAGCAATTGCCGGTGAATGATCAAGATGCGTATGCGTAACGACCAGCCATTTAATACGATCGCCGACACTGTCGAGAATCGTATCAATATGTGATGACATAGCAGCATTAAGGCCAGAACCAGAGCCAGGAAAAGGCCCAGGGTCAACAATGGCAATATCTTTATTGCCTAAGATATAAGTATTGGTACCAGCCCCAGTCATAAGACCGGGGTTGGGTGCGGTTATACGGCGCAGACGATCACTTAAACGAACAATATTGCCATGCGCTAAACTCGACATAAAAATCGCTAACGATTAAAGACAGTTAGCGATTTTCACATTCGGATCAACTTCGGCATCATAGTCAACACCATCAATTTCAAAACCGAACAAGTTCATAAACTCGCGTTGATAACCCGCAAAGTCAGAAATTGACATCAGATTTTCTGACGTTACCTGCGGCCAATTTTCTTCCACTTCTTTTTGCACATGCGCGGCTAACTCTTTTCTGTCGGCGCGTAAGCGACCTTCATCATCAACATAAGGCTCGGCACCGTATAAGCTTTCTTTTAATAAGCCATACACCTGCTCAATACAACCTTCATGCGTGCCTTCCGCCTTCATCACTTTAAACAATAATGCTAAATACAAAGGCATAACCGGAATAGCCGAACTCGCCTGTGTCACTACCGCTTTTAATACCGATACGCGAGCATCGCCATTGAGTGTCGACAAACGCTGACGAATATTTTTAACGCGTAAATCTAAATCTTGTTTAGCGCGACCAATGGTCCCATGCCAATAAATATCCCAAGTCACTTTTTCGCCAATATAGGTATAGGCCGTGGTTTTTGCGCCTTCGGCCAATACACCGGCATCGGCTAATGCATCAATCCACATTTCCCAATCTTCGCCACCCATAACAGTAACAGTATTGGCAATTTCTTCTTCGGTGGCAGCATCCACTGTCACATCTTCGATAATTTTCTTATCGGTATTCACACAGCGCTGAGTGACACTCTTACCAATAGGCTTAAGCGTCGAATTAAATACCTCACCCGTTTTCGGGTGTTGACGACGTGGCGATGCCAAGCTGTAAACGACAAGATCAACCTGACCTAAGTCTTCTTTGATAATATCAATAGTCTGCTGTTTAACTTCATCAGAAAAGGCATCGCCATTAATGCTTTTAGCGTAAAGCCCTTCTGCTTCGGCATGCTGGTGAAAGGACGCCGAGTTATACCAACCCGCAGTGCCTGGCTTTCTTTCAGAACCCGGCTTTTCAAAGAAAATACCCAATGTACTTGAGCCTGCACCAAAAGCGGCGCTAATACGTGAAGCCAAACCATAACCCGTTGAAGCACCAATCACTAAAACACGCTTAGGCAAACCATCAATTTGGCCCTGCGCTTTCACATAATCGATTTGACGCTTAACATTGGCATCGCAGCCAGTAGGATGGGTAGTCACACACATAAAACCACGTACACGGGGCTTAATAATCATAGATAAACCTTTAGTCCAATCACTTGAAGTAGCGCTGCGCTATTGATAACAGTCGATAAAAGCAACATCGATAACAGCAGCTGTTGATAATGGCGATTATTGTCGAAAATACAGTCGAGCAAATAAACGGTGAGGTATTATAATGCCCAGCGCCAATGAATACAGCCAAATAATGAGGATTCACTTGTCTAACAACACGAAATTTGACCCCAACACCGCTGAGATCAACAAAAGCCCTTTACGCTTTGCCACACCTGCAGAATGGGTGAGCACCGTCATGGCTGATTTCGACACTTTTTTACAAGATCATGCGGCCGCTGAAAAAAAGGCCTCGAGCATGGCGATGTCGATGATCTCACACTACCCCGACCGTATTGTCTTAGTTGAAGCTATGGCTGAACTCGCCGTAGAAGAGCTAAATCACTTTCGCGAAGTGGTCAAATGGCTGCATAAACGTGAGCTTCAACTGACTGCCGACAACAAAGATCACTATGTCATTGCGATGCGCAAACATATGCGAAATGGCACCGATGTCTACCTTCTGGAACGTTTATTAATAGGCGGCATTATCGAAGCACGCGGCTGCGAACGTTTTGGCATGGTTGCCGAGGCCTTACCTGCTGGAGACTTACAAGATTTTTATCTCGCCATTACCGAATCAGAAGAAAAACACTATCAGCTGTTTATTGCTTTAGCGCATCAATACTTCGCTGCCGATGTCGTCAATGAACGCTTAGATACACTGTTAGATGCCGAAGCAAGTATCACCGCCGATTTAATTATTAGCGCTGCCTTACATTAGAGTTTAGACAAGATGACGCTGAAGATGAATAGCCTGTGAGTAGCGTTAAACAAACGCTAAACCGTTATCTTAACCAGTATGCTGAGCCCGAAGCTAGGCAGCTAAACGGCTTAACAGATCGATTTCAACATTGTGTCTGCATACCTGCTTACAATGAAGCATCTGCCTTTATTGATCGCCTTGTTACGTTTATTAATCAGCAACCAGCAACGCTTGCTATTATCGTTCTTAACCGACCCGATAATAGTCAAAATGAGAATGAATCTAAAACTGAAATTGAAA
>DMZE01000274.1:4150-4946 GCA_003492055.1 Cellvibrionales bacterium | reverse complement strand
TTCAGGTGGAAGACCTGATTACGACAACTACGATATGCCAACAACGATGCGTCGCAAATCAGCGCCTGTTGAGCCAACACGCTCAACGCGATCTGCAGAAGAGCCAGTTGCAAGCCAATCGGGTAATTCTACAACGGCTGCAGCATCAACTGCGTCATCATCAGCAGCAAGTAAAAATATGGAAATGCTTGATATTCCTGCCTTTTTACGTCGTCAGGCCAATTAAAGGCACCTGTTAGGCTCAGTATTCTCGTAAGATTGGGTGCGGACGTTAGTAGTGACTACCATTTTGCCAACTAGTAAATGGCAAATTGTTCTGCTAGGATCCGCGGCCCAAATCGACGAGTAGAATGTTTGGTTTTTTGTTAAGTAGCGCTATGTATTTGGAAAGTTTTTTAGCGATACTGGTTAAATATTAAACAAATACTCGTTATATGGACTTAAGTTGACATCAACTGGTCATAATCCAGCTAAATTGAACTTCAAAATTTGATTTAACTGAGTATATTGCCATTCTGTTGAAAGCTTGAAAAAAAGACCGAGAATAAAGGTGAGCCATGATTAGACAAAGAACATTGCGAAATAGTATCCGTGCCACAGGCGTTGGCCTGCATACGGGTAAAAAAGTGTATCTCACTCTGCGTCCTGCGCCGATTGATACAGGCATTGTTTTTCGTCGCGTTGATCTCGATCCGGTTGTTGAAATTCTCGCCCAAGCCAAAAATGTTGGCGACACGACATTATCAACCACCCTTGTTAAGGGTGATGTCCGCATTTCTACCGTTGAGCATCTACT
>DMZE01000274.1:0-4122 GCA_003492055.1 Cellvibrionales bacterium | reverse complement strand
TGAAGTGCCGATTATGGATGGCAGTGCAGGTCCATTTGTCTTCTTACTACAATCTGCCGGTATTGAAGAGCAAGCCGCTGCTAAGAAGTTTATTCGTATTAAACGTGAAGTAAGACTTGATGATGGCGATAAATTTGCCAGCTTTTTACCTCGCAATGGCTTTAAAGTCAGCTTTTCTATCGATTTTGATCATCCTGTCTTCCGTGGCCGTCCAGCCATTGCAGAAGTCGATTTCTGTTCAACCTCTTTTGTTCGTGAAGTCAGCCGTGCACGTACTTTCGGCTTTATGCACGATATGGAAAATTTGCGTTCACAAGGTTTAGCGCAAGGTGGCAGTGTTGATAATGCGATTGTGGTTGATGACTTCCGTATTGTGAATGAAGATGGCTTACGCTACGAAGATGAGTTTGTGCGTCACAAAGTACTTGATGCGATTGGTGATTTATATTTACTCGGTAATAGCCTAATTGGTGAATTCAAAGCCCATAAATCGGGTCATGCGCTTAACAATATGTTGCTTCGTGAGCTTATTGCTCAACCTGATGCTTGGGAAGTAGTGACTTTCGAAGATTCAGAAAAAGCGCCTATTTCGTTTTCATCGCCTCTAATGGCGGTGTAATTCAGTATTTGAAAGACCCTGGCCAGTATCTGTACAGGTTTTAATTTATTGCTGATACTTTTACGGCTGTATTTAAAATAAAAGCTATAAATAATAAAGACTTACAGGTTTTTTGGTGTCAAATTTTTCGTCCATAGATTGCTGATAGCGCTTATTAGGCAGCTCATTTTTTCCATTTCTGTTTGATTTCTATTTAATTTTCATAAATCCAATTATGAATAATGACGCAAAGTGCGTAAAATGCGCCACTGTTTTTACGCTATCGACTTAAATTAAAGATAACGATTATTTATCATTATTGATTAGTTTGTTTGGAACGTTTTAATGAAGCTCATATTTCTCCCTAGGCGTGTTAGTCAGTCTCTTACGCTGGACACATCAAAATCAACTCATCAGTTTATGCTGATGGGTTTTTTATTGTTGCCGTTTGTTTTAGGCGGTTTGAGTTTTTGGATTTACTCTTCGAGCCTTAAGCAGGCCTCTGAAACACAGTTGATGGATCAATGGCAGCAAGAATTAGCCCGACAAGCCGCGAATGTAGAGCAAACCCAGCAACGAGTGGGTGATGAGTTATCGGCCATGACGGCAAAAGTAGCCGAGCTTCAGGCCAGGTTAATGCGACTCGATGCATTGGGTGAGCAAGTAACTCAAGTAGCTCAGCTAGATAATGGTGAATTTGACTTTAGTCGAAGACCGGCAGTGGGTGGTCCTGAATTAGTCAGTGATACCTATCCGGTAGCGCTGAGCGTCTTAGATAAGCATTCATCGCTGCAGCTGATGTTAGGGCAGCTGGTCACGCATATCGATAATCGTGAGCAGCAATTGGCGATGTTGGATAAGCAATTAGCGGCTCGAGATACGCGTATGCAAACCTTTGTTGCGGGTAAGCCGGTGACTAAAGGATGGATGTCGTCGTCATTTGGTCGCAGAACGGATCCCTTTAGTGGCAAGCAGTCTTGGCATGAAGGTGTCGATTTTGCAGGCAATGCAGGTGTTGAGGTTATTGCTGTGGCTAGTGGTGTAGTGACCCATTCTGGCCGTAAGTCGGGCTATGGCAATATAGTGGAGCTCAACCATGGCAACGGCTATGTGACTCGTTATGCTCACAATGATACACACCAAGTTAGTATTGGCGATATTGTTGAGAAGGGCCAGGTTATTGCCACCATGGGTAGCAGTGGTCGATCAACGGGTCCTCATGTGCACTTTGAGGTCCTGAAAAACGGTCAACCGATGAATCCTGAACGTTATATTTATCGTGCTAGTTTATAAATCGTGCTTTCAGCTCGGCTTTCTTTTTGATATTTATTGACCTTTTCCCTCTTCAGTTCCGATTCTGTATTCAGTTTTCGTCAATCTTTCCGATAATGCTTTTGAAGCCAAAAAACTGCCAACGTGGTATGCTTGCGCGCTTTGCGCGTGCCTGATTATTTATTGGTCTTAGAGATGTTGCCAGTTATGCAGATACCCGCTTAATTTTTATTTAATTTGCCGTTTAAACAAGAGAAATATACAGCCGATATGATCGCAAAAACATTTAAAAAAATCTTTGGTACAAGGAATGATCGTGAACTAAAGCGCATGGCTAAGACGGTTGTCAAAGTGAATGCCTTAGAAGCGACTTATCAGGCATTAAGTGATGACGAACTTAAAGCGAAAACCATTGAGTTTAAACAGTTACTCGCTGACGGCCAGACTTTAGATCAAATTCTACCGGATGCTTTTGCTGCCGTTAGAGAAGCCGGTCTTCGAAGTTTAGGTATGCGCCATTTCGATGTGCAGCTTATTGGCGGCGTGACTCTTCATGAAGGTCGTATTGCAGAGATGCGTACCGGTGAAGGTAAAACCTTGGTGGCAACACTACCGGCCTATCTCAATGCTTTAATGGGTAATGGCGTACATATTGTGACGGTGAATGATTATCTTGCCGAGCGTGATGCTAATTGGATGCGCCCGTTGTATGAGTTCTTAGGTTTAAGTCTGGGCATTATTCAATCGGGTCAGATGCAGGATGAAAAAAAAGCCGCCTATGCAGCCGATATTACTTACGGCACGAATAATGAATTTGGCTTTGATTATCTTCGTGATAACACAGCGTTTGCGTTAGATGACAGAGTGTCACGCGGCACTTTTTTCGCGATTATTGATGAGGTTGATTCGATCCTTATTGATGAAGCGCGAACCCCGTTAATTATATCGGGCGCCACGGAAGACAGTTCAGCTTTATATAAACGTATGAAGGCTTTAGCGCCGGCATTAAAGCGTGCACCCAACCCTGATGATGAAGGTAAATCTGAAGCGGATGATTTCGACGTTGATGGCCACTTTGTTATTGATGAAAAGCATCGCAGTATTGAATTGACCGAAGCGGGTCACCAATATGTTGAGGATATGCTGGTCAAAGAAAAATTGTTAGAAGAGGGCGACAGTCTTTATTCGCCGAGTAATTTAAATTTATTACACCATGTCACTACTGCGCTTCGTGCCTTGCATTTGTTTCAGCGCAATGTCGAATATATTGTTCAAAACGGCGCAGTCGTTTTAATTGATGAGCATACTGGCCGCACCATGTCAGGCCGACGTTTATCCGATGGCATGCATCAAGCATTAGAAGCCAAAGAAAAAGTAGATATTCATTCTGAAAGCCAAACGTTAGCATCGACAACATTCCAAAACTATTTCCGTTTGTATGAAAAGTTATCGGGTATGACAGGCACCGCTGATACTGAAGCGCCAGAATTTCATCAAATTTACGCCTTGGATGTAACGGTTATTCCCACCAATAAGCCGACGGTTAGAAAAGATTTAAACGACTTAATTTATTTGTCAGTGGAAGAGAAATACAGTGCAGTCGTTAATGATATTAAAGCCGCTGTTGCGAATAATGCGCCGGTTTTAGTGGGTACGGCCTCTATTGAAACATCAGAGCAGCTATCGAAATTCTTAAAGAAAGAGAAAGTTGATCACGAAGTATTAAACGCTAAATTCCATAAAAGTGAAGCAAGAATTATTGCCGAAGCAGGTCGACCGGGTGCGTTGACTATTGCGACTAATATGGCTGGTCGTGGTACGGATATCGTTTTAGGCGGTAACCTTGAAGCTGAGTTAGCGAGTTTAGATAATCCAAGTGATACTGAAATTGCTGCACATAAAGATGAGTGGCAGCAGCGCCAAGCGCTAGTGTTAGCTGCGGGCGGATTGCATATTTTTGGTACTGAGCGTCATGAATCACGTCGCATCGATAATCAACTGCGTGGTCGTTCGGGTCGACAAGGTGATCCGGGTGTTACGCGATTTTATTTATCCATGGATGATAGTTTAATGCGCATCTTTGCCTCTGACGGCGTGCGCAATTTTATGCAACGTCTGGGTATGGAAGAAGGCGAAGCTATTGAGCATAAAATGGTATCTAACGCTATTGAGAAGGCGCAGCGTAAAGTAGAAGGCCGTAACTTCGATATGCGTAAGCAGTTACTTGAATATGATGATGTTGCGAATGATCA
>DMZE01000002.1 GCA_003492055.1 Cellvibrionales bacterium | reverse complement strand
AAACCAATACGCGCTATTAAATCATTCGCTCGAATAGTTGCCTGCGCTTTTGAGAAACGATGCAAGCCAAACATAATGTTATCGATAACATTTAAATGTGAAAACAAAGCATAGTCTTGAAACACCATACCGATATTACGCTGCTCGGCTGGTAGCAAATAACCATGATGACTTAAGGCTTTATTATTTAATTTAATCATGCCGTCATCAACCGTTTCAAAACCGGCAATGCTTCTTAATAAAGTAGTCTTACCACAGCCACTAGGCCCCAACAGACAACCAATATCTCCGCGTTTTAATTGAAAAGTAATATTCGATAATATTTCTCGCCCATCAAAACCAATAGAAACATTATCAACCGATAAATAGTTTTCTATTACATCTTGGCTTTCGGACATCATTATATCGTTGCTATTAGGCATAGGCTCACCGTTATGATTCTTTGCTAAAATTCTTACTGCAAATGAACTGCTTATTAAATTTAACGTGCATCTGATTTTCTAATTAATATAAACGCAGGGATTAAGCCGACCAATACAATAGCCAATGCAGGTAGCGCTGCACGCTCCCACAAACCTTCTGAGCTTAATTCAAATATTCTCACCGCCAAAGTATTAAAACCAAAGGGGCGTGTCATTAATGTGATAGGTAGCTCTTTCATCACATCTACAAAAACTAATACCATGGCCGTTAGTAAGCCACCCTTCACCATAGGCAAATGTACCTTAGCTAACATTTTAATGCCCGACACACCCAAGCTTCTTGAGGCCGCGTCAATTGATGGCGTAATTCTTAATAGGTTGCTTTCTAATGGCGTAAAAGCCACCGCCATAAAACGCACACTGTAAGCTAATAACATTACTACCATTGTGCCTTGCAATAAAGGTGTCGATAAACCCATCGCACCTAAGACATTATCAATAGCCGCTACTGGCACAAATAAACCTACAGCTAATACCGTACCCGGCAAGGCATAACCCATAGTGCTAATACGCACCACTATTTTGGCAAAGGGGCTGTTATAGGTGCGTGCGGTAAACGCCATTAATAAAGCGAGGCCTGCAATCATCAACATGGCAATTAACGATAAACTGGTAGAGCCAGCAACATACCCTAAAAACTGGCTTGTGATGTCGGCATTCATATTAGGCACTGCCCAATAAAGTAAGCGCATAACCGGCATAACAAACGCCAAACTAAATACCAGTACACAAACCAATAGCGCCAACCATCGATCAACACCGCTAAGACGAATTCTACCCGCTACTGACTTGGCACTGCGTGTTTGCGAAAAACGTTGGCTAGCACGACTTCTGCGCTCGAGTAAGGTAATAACAACCACAAAAATTAATAACACCGATGCAACTTGTAAAGCCGCTGGTAATGA
This sequence comes from Cellvibrionales bacterium, assembly GCA_003492055.1. GTDB lineage: Bacteria > Pseudomonadota > Gammaproteobacteria > Pseudomonadales > UBA7434 > UBA7434. The sequence goes on along the minus strand of DMZE01000002.1, from coordinate 4,008 downwards.
ATACAAACCAAACCATGTTTTATAAATGGCCGAGGTTAATGTGTCATAGTTAAAAATAGCCACCGTACCAAAATCAGATAACGTCTCCATCATCACTAATAGCGTACCACCCACAATCCACGGTCTTGCCATAGGCAGGCAAATACGCCAAAAACTTTCTCTTATCGACAAGCCCAGTGATTGCCCTACCTCCAAACTCCGTAAACCTTGCGTCTGAAAAGCATTACGGACCATAAGATAGGTGTAAGGATAAAGTGCCAGGCTTAACGCCATCACTACGCCACCATAAGAATAAATATCGGGAAAGGCACTAGAAGAACCGAAAGTTTCTCGTAAAAAATGTTGGACAGGGCCGGTGTACTCAAACAAACCGACCAATGCAAACGCCATCACATAGCCTGGAATAGCCATGGGTAAAATAAGCGCCCAAACAAAAAATTTGCGTAATGGGAAATCACAAACCGCTGTTAGCCACGCTAAGGAAACACCTAAAGTCGTAGTGACAACACCCACACCCACCACTAAAAAAATTGTATTTTTTATGGTTTGCGGTAAAACGTATTGCGCTAAATGCGACAGACTTTCAATATCCGGATGCAAAAAAGAACTCAGCACCCCTAACAAGGCCAGCAATGTTGGCAAAGCCATAACGACTAAGAAAACTTGCCATACGCCAATTTTGCGCAGCTGTTTACCTAAATTAAGGAGGTTTAACATATGTGGCTATTTATACCCTGCGCGATCCATTAACTTAACCGCAGCAGGTTGTAATACATAAGCCTGACTCAAGGGTAAAGGATTTTGTTTAAAGTGACCCCATGAAGCAACTTGCGGATTCACTTCGACGCTGTCATTAATGGGATACTCTTTATTAACACCCGCAAATAATGCTTGAGCGCTATCTGACACTAACCATTCAACTAAGCGTTTAGCCTGCGCTGCATTTTTACTGTGCTTGAGAATGCCAACACCGGCAACATTGACATGCACACCACTGTCCGCTTCTGCTGTTTGATTAGGCCAAAAAAGCGCTAGTGGTAAATCAGCAATTTTTGTTTGTAGGCGTCCAAAGTAATAGGTATTGATAATGCCGACATCACACTGCCCTACTAAAATAGCATCCATCACTTTTGTATCATTAGAGGTGGGAGGAATAGCAAGATTGGCCACCCAAGATGAAACAATCGATTCAGCTTTGGTCTCGCCTTGTTCCGCAATAAGCATGGCAACGAGTGATTGGTTATAAACCTTTTTTGAAGTACGCAAACAAACACGCCCCTGCCATTGATCTGCCCCTAAATTTTGGTAACTGGATAATTGCTCGGGCTTAACGCGCTCAGTACTATAAACAATAGTTCGGGCACGCAACGATAACCCTGTCCAGTAATCGCTATCATCACGCAAATACGCCGGCACTCTCTCAGCTACAATTGCAGAATCTAAAGTTTGAAAAATACCTTGTTGCGCGGCATAACCTAAAGTGCCCGCATCCACAGTAATCAACACATCCGCTGGCGTATTTTTGCCCTCGGCTTTAATGCGCTCAATTAACACCCCAGCTTTGTCAGTGGTGTATTTCACTTCAATACCGGTTTGTTCAGTAAATAAAGCGAATACCGGTTGTATTAAATGCTCATTGCGTGAGGAATAAACCACAATCGCTTCGCTTGGCTCAGCGTCATTGATCTCGGCGCTATCATTCAACGCTAAATCAGATACCGGCTCAGATGAAGGTGAACAGGCGATAATTAGGCTAATAAGAGCGCTGACAACGAGTAATCGAACGGAAAGCAGACGGAGAAGAACAGCCATAAAAGGCATTACTGGCTTAATAAAAGGTATTAGACTTGTCATAAAGGCTCTCAATTTGGATATGCGACGAACTATTTCAAGGATTAGGCAAATAGTATCTGGCCAAGTATTTGAGCACCTTTTAAATCGGAATGCAATTGATTCTCATTTAGAATTACGGGAATTATGGCTATTATTCATGGGGAGATAAGTGATCCACAAAGCTGTCTCGCGCTATTATGGGTTGGCATAGTCCCATCCAGAAGTAAGCCCACCAGAATGACAGTATCTAATGAGCGATTAAGCCCTTTAAAAGAATCAGCTGCTATTCAACAAAGAGTTAAGTAAACTATCGAATCACTGCATCAATTATGTAATAACGACTCAATAAAAGACTGAATGTGACCACCGCCCAATACCCACACAACTCGTTAACGCTCGCTGCATTAACGCTTAACTTGCGTCGGCTATGCTGGATACGCGCTATCGTCTTAGTGTTTATGTCCGCCGCCCTGCTTTATGGCTATAGGTATTTAAGTATTGAAAGCCAATTATTTGCCGTTGCTATTGTTATTGCTATTCAAAGTTTAATCACCGCCCTCACCTATTTAAGACTACGATCGAATCGAGTAGTGAGCGAAACCGAATTCTCGACGCAGCTAATTATTGATGTGCTCTTTATTTTTGCGTTAGCGTACTTTACCGGTGGCGCAACCAACCCCTTCATTTCCTATTTTCTAGTGCCACTTAGTATTGCCGCCGCCACACTGCCTAAAAAATATGCCGCCGCCATTGCGGGTCTATCCGTTGCAGCCTATTCGATATTATTATTTTTCTATCAACCTTTAGATTTTTTCTCGCACACGACAGCATCACCCACGGCGATGGATCATAGCCAGCATTTATCACACCCACTATCACATTCTGCAAATAGCGGTATAGAAATTTCTGCTATTTTAAATCCGCATTATTTAGGTATGTGGTTTAACTTTTTAGTGAGTGCGGTATTAATTGCATGGTTTGTCTCACGAATGGCAGAGGCGCTGCGTGCACAAGAAAACGCCATTAACCAGCAGCGCGAACAACAACTGTATGATGAGCAAATTCTTTCTATTGCCACATTAGCTGCAGGCACCGCCCACGAATTGGGCACCCCTATTAACAGCCTGAGTTTATTGGTTGACGAAATGGCTAATGACGTAATGCAAAGTCAGCATCAACAAGAAGATTTAGCCTTAATGCAATCGCAAATTTCTCAATGCCGCAGCAGTTTAAAAAAACTGGTTCATACCGCGCAGCAAACGCAGCCCGGAGAAAAGTTTTCCATTCACGTTACGGCTTTAGTGAATGCTTGCATAGAGCATTGGCATCCGCTTCGACCTGAAGTAACGATCAATAATTTATTTGTTAAGCGTACAATCAATGGCATTATTCATTGCGATGAATCGTTATCACAGGCATTAACCAACCTACTCAACAATGCGGCGAATGCCAGCCCAAATTCTGTTGCTATCGATATTCAACAGCATGACGATATCATTCATATTATTGTTTCTAACAAAGGTAAAAGCATACCCGATAATATTTTACGACAGTTCAACCGCCAACCCTTGCATGATCGTCGCGACCAAAATAGCACAGGATTAGGCTTTGGTTTATTTTTATCGAACGCCAGCATTCATCGACACGGTGGCCAGCTAATACTTCGCAACCTTGAACATGGTGGCGCTGAAGCTATCATACAGCTACCATTAATCACTGCCGAGCAAGAGGCGCTTAATGACTAGCCCAAACACGCAACAGCATTTTTTATTAGTGGATGACGATGAAGTGTTTTGTTCTATTTTATCGCGTGCGCTTGAGCGTCGAGAAATAACCACTTCGACTGCAAACAGCCCTCAGCAAGCGATTGAATTAATACAGCAGTTGGGGAATATTTTTAGCCATGCGGTGATTGATTTGAATATGGGAAAGGAATCGGGCCTAGCGCTAATCCCTCAGCTTTTAAATTTCGATGCTCAATTAAAAATTGTTGTCTTAACGGGTTATTCGAGCATTGCAACTACGGTTGAAGCGATAAAGCGTGGGGCGAGTAATTATTTATGCAAGCCTGCTAGTGTCGATGAGATATTGGCTGCGTTTAATGAGAATAATATTAATGAGCAGAAGCTGGTAAGTAGTAAGCCGTTATCTGTGGATAGGTTGGAGTGGGAGTAT
>DMZE01000148.1 GCA_003492055.1 Cellvibrionales bacterium | reverse complement strand
ATCTCTTGGATACCCGCAGTGATTTTAACCCTAGGATTATTTTTTATCTGGCGTTATCCATTAGACGAACGCCGTTGCGCGATTATTTCTCGTCGTTTACAAAGTCGGCAATTCCGGGGACAGTGGCTTAATCAAGCAGAAAAGCTGGGACGAGGAAAAGCTTGGACAGGCACTTAAAAAAAATGGACAGGCACTTAAAAAATCTTTAAAAAACCCAAAAGTCACATCATGATAAAAAAACATTCAAGATTTAACTTTATTCAAATCAAGCATGCCAAACCAGCATGCTAAATTTACTAGTCACCCACAATAAAAAATCAGCTAAATGATTTAACTATCGCTCGATAGTCATCAGCCTCCAACCTCGGCCCATATTGAGAAACCACCTTCGCCGCCGCTGCACTCGCAAAATCCCCCGCTGCTTCACGTGACATCGCATGCGTAATGCCATAAAGGTAAGCCCCAGCAAACATATCACCAGCACCATTCGTATCAACAGCTTCAACCTCTACACCGCTAATCGAAATCAGCTCATTACCATCAAAAATCAAAGCACCCTTAGCGCCTAAGGTAATCACAAACTCATTAGCAACCAGCTTAATTGCCTCAATAGCATCACTAATATTATCAACCTTAGCAAAACTCAAAGCCTCATCATGATTACAAAAAACCAAATCAACTTTGTCACCCATAATGGCTTTAACGCCATCACCGAAGTAAGCAATAATGCCAGGATCAGAAAAACTAATCGCAATTTTAGTACCGTTCTTCTGCGCAGCTTCTCTTGCTTGTATAGCCGCTGCTCGGCCACTGTCCGAGGTCACTAAGTAACTTTCGATATACAAATATTCAGAATCAGCAATCGCTTGCTCATCTAATTCGCGGCCCGAAAAGGTCTCACTGGCACCTAAAAAGGTGTTCATCGAGCGTTCAGCATCGGGGGTAATAAGAATTAAGCATTTACCGGTTACGCCATCTTCGGCGGCTACAGTCACAGTGTCGACGCCGGCATTACGCATATCTTGCATATAAAAGTCGCCGTTTTCATCATTGGCTACTTTGCCGCTAAAAAAGGTGCTACCGCCAAAATAACTAGCGGCAATAATCGTATTACCGGCAGAGCCGCCACTGGCGCGCTTAGAGTGAACCAAATGATTCTCGAGATGACCTAATAATTCAGCCTGACGCGCTTGATCGACCAAGGTCATTAAGCCTTTGTCTACCTGCATATTGGTTAAATCCGCATCAGTCACATCGAGCTCAGTATCAACTAATGCAGCACCTATTCCATAAACGTGATATTTTTTCATCGTAATTACTATCGTCTCCGATTATTCTGTTTGCCTTATTAGGTAACATTTTATTCAATAACATTGAAGCGACACACCTTAAATGGCCAACTCGACCAAAGCAAGTAAAGCCCGCACTAAGAAAGGCCGTAAAAGTACCCGCGATAATAGGCGCTTTTGGTCGCCCATGTTTTGGTTCAAAAAATCGATTCGCCTACTATTTAGACCTTTGGCATTTAAAATTTATTTTGTCCTCGCTACTGTCTTAACTGCCTATGTCATTTATTTGGATGCAACCATAACTAGTAGCTTTGAGGGTAAAAAGTGGCAGCTGCCTGCGCGTGTTTATGCTCGGCCATTAGAGGTGTTTGAAGGTTTGGCGATTTCAGCCAATGAATTTGAGCAAGAGCTTAAGGATCTTGGCTATCGTCAAGGCGGTAGTACGCGTGCTGGTAGCTATTATCGTAAGGCTAATGAAGTAACGTTGCACTCGCGCGGTCATACTTTTTGGGATGGTGACGAAGCGCCTCAGCAAGCGCGTGTCGTGTTTCGAAATAACGAATTAACTCAGCTCCGTGAATTGAATAATAGCGCTCTACCATTGCTGCGCTTAGAGCCTATGGAAATTGGCGCTATTTATCCTAATCATCGTGAAGATAGAGTGTTGGTCAATATCCAAGAAGTGCCGCCATTATTAGTTGCGGCGTTAATAGCGGTCGAAGATCATCGTTTTTATGATCATAGCGGCGTATCACCAGTGGGTATTGCTCGTGCGGCAATACAGAATTTAAAAAGCGGTTCGGTGGTGCAGGGCGGCTCAACTATTACTCAGCAGTTGGTTAAAAATTATTATTTAACTCGCACGCGTAGTCTTAGTAGAAAAGTGACTGAAGCCCTGATGTCGCTACTGCTTGAGTTTCATTATGATAAAGAAGCCATTCTGCAGGCGTATCTCAATGAGGTGTATTTAGGTCAAGCGGGTGATCGTGGCATTCATGGTTTTGGTTTGGCAAGCCTACATTATTTTAATCGACCCTTAGCGGAATTAAGTATTGATCGTTTAGCGCTACTGATTGCTGTAGTGCGCGGGCCCACTTATTACGATCCTTGGCGTCATCCTGAGCGTGCTATTAATCGTCGTAATCGGATATTAGATACACTAGTGACGCGTGAATTACTGGATGTCAGTGATGCGCAGTGGGCAAAAGCAGAGCCGCTAAATTTAGGCAAGCAGTCGCGCTCACATTATGTCTTTCCCGCTTATATTGATTTAGTGAAGCGGCAATTGCGTGAGGTTTATCAAAATAGTGACCTGACCTCGAATGGCTTAAAAGTGTATACCAGTTTTGATCCGCGTATTCAGCGGCATGCAGAGCAAGCCATGCTTGAAGGTCTAAGTATTCGAGATGATGAAAAGCTGCAAGCGGCTGTCGTTGTTACGCAGCCGGAAACGGGTGAAGTGCTAGCGGTTGTGGGTGGTAGAAAGCCTCGATATTCAGGGTTTAATCGAGCCTTAGATGCTAAGCGCTCTATAGGATCGGTGGTTAAGCCAATGGTTTACTTGGCGGCATTGTCACAGCCTGAGAAATATAATTTAGCAACAATTATTGATGATAGCCCAATTACTATTGAAACTAACGGTAAAGAATGGACACCACGAAATTATGATAGAAAGAATCATGGTGAGGTGCCATTAATAACAGCGATGGCGAAGTCTTATAACCAGGCTGCGGCGCGTTTAGGGAATCAAGTGGGTGTTGCCGCTGTGGCTGAAGTTATGCAGCAGCTAGGTTTTGAGCGTGAGGTCAATCAAGTGCCTTCCTTATTTATAGGTGCAACACAGCTTACCCCGTTTGAAGTGACAAGCATGTATCAAACCATTGCAGCCAATGGTTACCACACGCCGCTAAAAGCGATTAGAGCAGTGCTTGATAGTGATAATTTACCACTTAAGCGTTTTCAGTATCGATTAGAGCAAGGTGTGCAGCCAGATGCGATACACTTAATTCAGCGAGCCATGATTCAAGTAGGACGCGATGGTAGCGCGCGCTCGGCAAGACAAAAACTGGGTAATGATTTTATTTTTGCGGGTAAAACGGGCACCTCAAATTCTCAGCGTGACAGTTGGTTTGCTGGCTTTACCGGTGATGTATTAGCCGTGGTTTGGTTAGGGCATGATGATAATACACCGACAAAATATACCGGTGCTAGTGGGGCCTTACCAGTGTGGACGCAGCTCATACAGTCGGCGAGTCGTCGACCATTTTCACCCTTGGTTCCGGAGAATATTAACTATCACTGGATTGATCTAGTCACGGGTCGCCCATCAAAAGAGTCATGTTTTAGTGCCGCTGAAATTCCATTTATTAAAGGGTCTAATCCCCAAGGAACCAAAAGCTGTTCTAGTCCGCATTGATAAACTGAAAAAGAAAACAAAAAAGAAAGCAAAAAAGAGAAAAGTAAATATGTTTAGTAACATTAAAAAAGCAACGCTGTTAGCTTTATTTCTAGTACTGATAACGGCATGTGGATCTGCGCCAACAATTGATAGATCAAGTGATGGTTATCCACCAATCATCGATGATGCTGAAAAAAACACTGACGTTGAAGATGCTGGCTTGCGTTTGCCACCAAGAGACGCCAATGTACAAAGCAAAAAAAGTGCTAGCGCTGTTGATCAGCTATTAGTCCAAGCTCACTCGGCAATAGCTGAAGAGTCATTAGGGAAAGCGTCAGCACTCGTAGAGCGAGCCATTCGTCTTGCACCCCAAGATGCGCGGGCTTACTTCTCGTTAGCGCAAGTGCGTAATCTTCAAGGGCAGAAAAATCAGGCGCAATCGTTGGCTCAAAAAGCGCGCGCTTTAGTTGTTAATGATAATGCGTTATTAGGAGCGATAGTGCAGTTCCAGAAAGGGTTTATGTATTAGCTTTAACCTAAAGTGTTTAAGCGTATTTAAAAATGTTTAAGCGTATTTAAAA
>DMZE01000161.1 GCA_003492055.1 Cellvibrionales bacterium | reverse complement strand
CTTTATATCGGTAAGTCTTTGCGAGAATTTTCATTTCCATCACACCAGGCCGCTCTGCTATGGGTAAAATTTCAAAATCATGCAAGGTGACAATTCTAGGCAGTCCAGATATACCACTCACAAACGCACCTAAGTCGTGATACGAACCTGTCACATCAATATCAATGGGCAGCTCAATATAAAACTCTTGCGCCAATTCAGACTGCAGCTCAATACTCTGAAACTCTAAACCATTATCGACACCGGTAGCGGTAATATCTTCTAACAATCCAGGCACCTCGGTATCCGAAGGTAGCTGACTCACTAAGGCGCCGAAAATTTGCTGCATCTCTTCCATCTGCTTTCGCAAGGCGTCGAGATTAGCGGCTTCAAAAGCCTTTTGCTTAAACTCTACTTTGAGAGATTCTTCTCTGGCTTGCGAGACATTTAGCTGCTCAACTTGTGACTTAGTAAAAAAGCTATATCCCAATACTAAACAAATCGCAAAAACGGCTACAAAAATAAACACCTTAACCACACTCGGCCACGAACCAGGGTTCTCCCAATCGAGCTGATCAATCTCAACCTCAGAAACCGCTTCACGCCATGAGGATACTTTTTCTGATACTGTTTTTCTTAATGACATGCCCGCTATTCCTCTGCGTCAGCAATGGATGATGTAGCTGCTGTCGACAACGTTACGGCCAAACTAAAACTATTAGCTTGTTCGCCGAACGCAGGATTAGCCACTACCGCCGTTAGATTAGGATCGGAAAACCAATCCGAGCCGTCAAGCCGACGCATCAAATTAGACACTCGATTATTTGACTCTGCAGTACCGTCAATCGTTAACCGCTGATCTGTTCGCTGTAAACGCTGATAATAAACACCATCAGGCAGCGTCCGAACAAATTGATCAAAAATACGAACAATAACCGGACGGTTACCTTGCAAGCCTTGAATAATATTCATTCGATCAATCAACTGTTCGCGTCTTGATTTTAACGCATCAATTTCTTGTACTTCTTTATTTAAAGAATCGATATTTTTTTGCATGTAGGCATTACGAGCACTTTGGCTCTCTATTGCGTTACTCATCAAAAAATAGGCAATACCAATAATTAAACCCGCGCCTATAACAACAGAACCCAAGTTACCTAAAAATTCTTGTTTGAGCTGCTCTCTTCTAGCCTCACGCCATGGCAGTAAATTAATTCTGGCCATTAATCAAAACTCCTCATAGCCAAACCGCAGGCAATCATTAATGATGGCGCATCATTACTCAACGCCTCAGCATCAACCTTGGATGAAATATTCATATCGATAAAGGGATTAGCGACCGAAGCAGGCGTACCTAATTTATCTTCAACCAAAGCCGCTAGTCCTTGCATTGCAGCAACACCACCCGCTAAAACAATATGATCAACTGCATCAAATTGACTTGAAGAAAAAAAGAATTGTAATGAACGCGAAACTTGCTGTAATACCGCCTCTTCAAACGGTGCCAATACTTCTTGTTCATAGTCATCAGGTAAGCTGCCTTCTTTTTTAGCTAAGCCGGCCTCCTCTTCAGACATACCATAACGACGCTGAATTTCTTCTGTCAGCTGCTTACCGCCGAATAACTGCTCGCGGGTATAAACGGTTCGACCATCGGTGAGCACACTTAAAGTCGTCATCGTTGCACCAATATCAACTATCGCTACGGTCTCACCTTGATCACAGCCAATCGACTCGGCTATTTGGTCAAAGGCGCGCTCCATATCATAGGCTTCAACATCGACCACTTTCGCCTCAAGGTCTGCGAGCTCTAAGGCATCAACACGTAAATCCACATTTTCTTTTCGGCAAGCGGCCAGTAAAACGTTACAAGCACTTGGGTCGGTATCAGAAATTCCCTGAACCTCAAAATCAATGGCCACTTCATCTAATGGGTAGGGAATGTATTGATCGGCTTCCGCCATAATCTGCGCTTCCATTGCATCGTCGTTTAAATCTGCATCCATGGTAATTTCTTTAGTAATGACAGCAGAACCGGCAACAGCAACAGCAGCATTTTTTTGTTTCGTTTTAGATTGGTAAATAACTTGACGTAAGGCATCAGCAACGCCTTCGGGATCAGTGACATTTTTCTCGATAACCGCATTAGGTGGCAGAGATGCCACCGCATAAGCTTCTACACAAAAGCGACCACCCGAGTGACTTAATTCAAGTAATTTAGCCGACGATGAGCTGATATCTAATCCCAACACAATGGGTTTTTTCTTTTTAGCAAGCCCTAGCATCTCATAGCATTCCTAATTAACACTGTTTATTTAACTTTAATTTTAAATTCAACTTTAACTTTAAATTGTTCAACGTCGCCTTAAATGACGCTTATTGAATGTCGTGTTGAATGTCGTGGATGACGTTTCTGTATTGATTGTCCAAGACTCCCAACGGGACATAGACAGCAATTTTTCGACAATGTCTCAATCTAATCTCAACACCGCTATAAAACGCCTTAATTTTCCCCAAACGTTCTCACACCATATTGGCCAAAGAGTAGTCTATATTTTGTGCTTATTAGAAAATTACCACCTTTCATTGGCGCTTTTTCGCTATGCTTGCGCAGTAGATTCCAAATACTCACATGAAACTGAAAAAAAATGCATCGTCATCATTCTTTAGCTACCAAAATTTTTACATTACTTTTACTTGGTGGGCTCGCTGCCGTGCTCATCATTTGCGCAACCTTTTTATACCTTAGCCCAAAGTTGCCTGCAGTGGATGTACTCCGCGAGGCAAAACTGCAAGTGCCATTGAGAATCTATTCACAAAATGGTGAATTAATTGGTGAATTTGGAGAAAAGCTAAGAACGCCAATAAAAATGGAAGCCGTGCCAGATCATTTTATTAACGCCCTCTTATCAGCAGAAGATGATCGTTTCTTACAACATCATGGCGTTGACTTTGCCGGCCTATTAAGAGCTACGTCTCAATTGTTTCAGAGCGGCAGAATTCAGAGCGGTGGCAGCACGTTGACCATGCAGGTGGCACGTAATTTCTTTCTTAGCAGTGAGCAAACTTTTTTACGCAAGTTCAATGAAATTTTTCTAGCGCTACAAATAGAAAGAACTCTCAGTAAAAATGACATTCTTGAACTCTATGTCAATAAAATGTATTTCGGTAAACGAGCTTATGGCATTCAAGCCGCCGCTAACGTTTACTATGGCAAGCCCATAGAATCCTTAAACCTATCTCAACTCGCCATGATCGCCGGCCTACCCAAAGGGCCATCCACTAACAACCCTATTAATAATCCTACACGCGCAAGAATTCGACGCGACTGGATATTGGGCCGCATGCTTAAGCTTGGCTATATCACGCAACAAGATTGGCTGCACGCAACTCAGCAACCCGTTACCGCCGAATATCACAGCCAACAACTTGCGTTAGATGCAGGCTATGCCGCAGAAATGGCAAGAGCCATTGCAATAGAGAAATTAGGTCGAGCTGCTTACACCGATGGCTATATTGTCCGAACAACAATCAATGCCGAACAACAACGAAGCGCACAACGCGCCGTCGTTAAAGGCTTAAACACCTACGATGCTCGACACGGTTACCGCGGCCCAGAACAACAGCTTGCAGTCAGCGATAATGAAATAACCAATAAAGAAAATTGGATATCTTCACTAAAAAAAATCAGAACCATCCAGCAATTGGTTCCTGTCGTTATTACCGGTATTAACAAACCTATTACCGAATTTCCTTCTATCGATTTGTCTAACAACACTTTATCTATAACAGACCCCGAAGCGGATGAAGAAACGAATACAGATGCCAATAAGGACCTAGTCGAAGTAAGTGTTTCCGAGTCATTGCGTTCTGAAGAAGACCGTATAGAAATTTTATTTGCCAACGGCAACACTATCGAGTTTATCTGGGACAGTAATAACAACCCCCTTCGTCTTTATATTAATGAAAATAAGCGCCAAGCAAACCCTCAAAATATTAGCGAGCTACTTAGCGTGGGTGATGTTATCCGCGTTCGTATCGACCAAGAAAATGACGCCCCCATTATTAGCCAAATCCCTACGGCTAGTGCTGGGCTAGTGGCCTTAGACCCAAAAGATGGCGCCATTAATGCCTTAGTCGGCGGCTACAATTTTCAACACAGTAAATTTAATCGTGTCACGCAAGCCTACCGACAAACAGGCTCTAACTTTAAACCCTTTATTTATGCAGCTGCCTTAGAAAATGGCTTTACACCGGCAAGTGTCATTAACGATGCGCCTATTGTGTTTGCTGACAATAAACTCGAAAGTGATTGGCGCCCTGAAAACTCGGGTGGTAAATTTTATGGGCCAACAACATTAAGACGCGCTTTGTACCTATCAAGAAACTTAGTCTCCGTACGGTTACTGCGAGAACTGGGTATTAGTAATGCTATTGATTATTTAAATCGATTTGAGTTTAGTGATAAGCCACTACCCAGAGATCTATCTTTATCGCTAGGCAGCTATGCCATGACACCATTGCAAGTTGCAAGTGCTTATTCCGTTTTAGCCAATGGCGGCTACCAAGTGACACCTCATTTAGTTACCGTAATTGAAAATAGAAAAGGCGAAATAATATTTTCTACGCCTAAAAAAATCGCTAATAAACCACCGACAGTAAAAGCTGTCGCTGATCGTGAGCAAGAAGAAAACTTATTAGATGATTTGCTTAAAGATGTATTGCTCAATGAAAATTCAGATATTAACTTAACTGATGGTAGCGCAGCTAATAACGCAATCATTGCTGGGCAACAACCCATAATAGAAACAGCAGCAGAGCAAATAGTTGATCCTCGTGCCGTTTACATTATTGATAGCATATTACAGGATGTTATTCGCAGAGGCACAGGGACTAGAGCTAAAGTGTTAGGCCGATCTGATTTGGCCGGCAAAACAGGTACGACTAACGGGCCTACCGATGCATGGTTTTCTGGATACCATCCGAAATTAGTCGCAACCACTTGGTTAGGCTTTGACGATAACCAATTGCTAGGCCAACGAGAATATGGCGGCTCAGCCGCGCTGCCTATTTGGATTGATTTTATGCGTGAGAGTTTAAAAGGGGTAGCCACTGCAGCCAGAACTCAGCCACCGGGAATGGTGTCAGTAAAAATAAATCGCTTAACGGGCTTGCCGTCTACGGCGAGTGATTCACAAAATGTATTTGAATCTTTTCTTGAGGAATACGTGCCTGAACAAAACCCTCGCTCATCCGAAAATAACAATATTGATCAACTTATACTGGATGAGGAATTATTCTAACGGTTATTCCTGCTTAAGCAGGGTAATCTTTAGGATAAGGACGCTGCGCAACGCCTGTTTCAACAGCCGCTCTAGCCACTGCGGAAGATACCGCCATTAACAAACGTGGATCTAATGGCTTAGGAATAATGTATTCTTTTCCAAACGCCAAGCCATCAACACCACACGCAGCAACAACCGCTTCAGGCACAGGCTCTCTAGCCAAATCTTTTAAGGCATGCACAGCCGCCACTTTCATCGCCTCATTGATGGCGGTTGATCGCACATCGAGTGCACCCCGAAAAATATAAGGAAAACCCAAAACATTATTGACCTGATTCGGTAAATCAGAACGACCTGTCGCAATAATAATATCATCACGTGTTGCATGGGCTAATGCCGGCGCAATTTCAGGATCAGGATTGGAGCAAGCAAATATCACTGGCTTAGGCGCCATTTTCAACAAAGATTCTGCTGTTAGTAAATTTGATCCTGACAAACCAATAAACACATCTGCATCCACACAGGCATCATCTAATGTTCGCCTATCAGTTTCTCTTGAAAACTCTGCCTTGTATTCATTGATATTATCTCGGCCTTGATAAATAACGCCTTGGCGATCGAGCATGGTAATGTTATTGCGATCAGCGCCTAAACTAATCAATAATCGCATACCTGCTATTGCCGCAGAACCCGCCCCCAAACAAACGATTTTTGCCTGCTCAAGCGTTTTACCTTGAATCTCTAACGCATTAATTAAGCCTGCCGCCGTTACAATCGCTGTGCCGTGCTGATCATCATGAAAAACTGGA
>DMZE01000194.1 GCA_003492055.1 Cellvibrionales bacterium | reverse complement strand
TTCGGCAAAATCAGCGTTCTCGGCTAAAAAGCCATAGCCAGGGTGAATGCCATCGGCGTTAGTCACTTCAGCGGCGCTAATAATGGCGTGGCTACTTAAATAACTTTGTGCGGATGAGGCTGGTCCAATACAGACGGCTTCATCGGCGAGACGAACGTGCATTAAATCGGCATCGGCGGTGCTGTGAACGGCAACGGTTTTAATTCCGAGCTCACGACAAGCGCGAAGTATTCTTAATGCGATTTCACCGCGATTGGCGATAACGACTTTGTTTAGCATGGTGATGAATCCTGTGGGTCACTGACAATAGAGTGCATAATCATTTTAGGCGTTGCTTGATAATAGATGGCGTGCAAACACGACATTGAATTAAGCAATAATGACTAGCTGCTGATCAAACTCGACAGGCTCGCCATCTTTAACCAAGATAGCTTGTACAACACCTGATTGATCGGCTTCGATTTGGTTCATCATTTTCATTGCTTCAACGATGCATACAACATCGCCTTTATTAATGCTTTGGCCAACCGTGATAAATGGTGGTGCATCAGGTGATGCTGATTGATAAAAAGTCCCTACCATTGGAGAGCAGACCGCATGTCCTGCTGGTTCGGCGCTTTCGATAGCTGCTGGCGCAGCCGCTGCGGGTGCTGCAGCTGGTGCAGCGGCAACTGGCGCTGGCGCGGCTGCGGGTGCAGCGACCATTTGAACCGTGTTTCCACCGCGGCTAATGCGAACAGACTCTTCGCCTTCTTTAATTTCAATTTCTTGAACGTTAGATTCTTCTAATAGCTCAATCAATTTTTTAACTTTTCTAATATCCATAAATAGGCTCTCACTTAATTAGGGTTGTCATGCTGCTCTTCGTGCAACATAGTAAAGGGTGTTAGTTATAAGGTAGTGTTATCGATTAAGTATTAAGTCGCTCGATAGCGGCGCTTAAGGCTAGTTCATAGCTTTTTGCGCCAAGCCCCGAAATAACGCCAACAGCCACATCGGATAAGTACGACTTATGTCTGAAGCTTTCGCGGGAATAAATATTGGATAAATGCACTTCAATAAAGGGAATTTCAACGCCTAAAAGTGCATCACGCAGTGCAACACTGGTATGCGTTAGCGCTGCTGGATTAATAATAATAAAGTCAGTGTTACCCAGTGCCTGATGGATACGTTCAACTAGCTCGACTTCGGAGTTACTTTGTAATGTCTCTACTTGGCAGTCTTGTTGCTGACCAATAGCGATTAATCGCTCATTAATGTCAGCCAATGTATCGCTGCCATATTGCTCAGGCTCTCGGGTGCCGAGCAAATTTAAATTAGGGCCGTTCAGTACCAGAATTGTAGGCATCGTCTTAAAACAACCTCGATCTATGAGTAATAGAGAACAGGGACTTGAATATATCAAAGAAACGCTATGCTAGGGTCTTAAGTAGATGATTGCAAGCGTGTTTTAGATGGATGGGCGAATTTAGCGACAATTAACGGGATATCATGCATTTTTTGAAGATAATTATTTGGCATTAAAGGCTATGGCCAGTTAATTTTCCGTTTTTGCACGGGGTAGCATAGGCCTGCTTCAGCACAGCCCTGATATTGGATACTTAATTGCGGCTGGCTATTCGGTGCGTCGTTGAGTAAAGCTAAATTTGAAATGTGTTCTATAGGCAGCTGGGCTGTGGCTTGATAGTAATAAATCTCAACAGGACCAAAATAATCATCGGTTGTTTTAATACCTTGGCTAAAGGTTGTTTCAGTGGTTAATGATTGCTGTTCAATACTGCCATCCGCTTTGTAAATATCCATACTGACCGCAAAAGCATGACGGTAAAGGTAGTGTTCAGCAGCGATAATCCATACTAATGTAGCCGTATCGTCGTCTTTATTCAGTGAAAATGAAAATGCATCGTCCACGGCGAGAAAGGTTGTAGCATTATCAAGCGCGTTATTCGTTACATCATTACCACGCAATTGTGAGTTGGCATCACTTTTTAAACCCCCAGCGACTGCATTCATGGCTATTGAGGCGAGTATTAATAACAAAGAAGCGGTCAGATTATTAGTTATCATTGATGATCTCAGTATTGAAAAATGGCGTATTTAAGGTGCTAATTAGGCAATAAAGAACGGGATTATTATAATCATTATTATCTATTTAAGCAGTTAGTTTAACTGGGTTTAGCTTTAGCCGCTTGTATTGTTAATGTTTCGACTGGGGTCTACGGCAATAATTCCGTCTGCTCCCTGAATCGGCATGAACTTAAGACCAGCAATGTTATAGTGTGAACAATGCTATTTTGTTAAGAAAATATTTTTTGGAGAATTAAATGTTGTTACGTACCAACTCAATGGTTAAGGCATTAGCTTTGTGCACAGCCGTCTTATTTTTAACTTTGCCAATTCAGGCCGCCGAAAAAGTAGTATCGGCACTAACAATTAGCGATGCGATTTTTAAATTAATGCCGCCAGGCCGTTCGATGACTGCTGGCTATATGATGATGACGAACAACAGTGGCGCGACTCAAGTGCTGACTTCATTGCGCTCCGACAGCGCCGACAGGGTTGAGCTACATCAACATACGCATGTTAATGGCATGATGAAAATGCGTAAAGTAGATCAATTGAGTATTGCTAATGGCGAGTCGGTTGAACTTACACCGGGTGGCTACCATCTAATGTTATTTGGCGTGAAAGATGGCCTAGGCATAGACGATACAATGGATATAGAGCTGCAACTTGAGTCGGGTAAATCTGTTATTGTTAAGGCTAAAGCGAGTTCGTTTTAGTCAATCTCGTAGAGGCAGAACTCGCCTAGTAAAGTGTAATGCCATGCGATTTTTTTAAGACTTTAAATAAAGGCCTTAAGTCGCTATCGTATTGTTACGACGTGGCATTAATACGAGCGATAGAAAGACGAGCGATAGAAAGATAAGCAATAGAAAGA
>DMZE01000193.1 GCA_003492055.1 Cellvibrionales bacterium | reverse complement strand
GCTATAATAATTTTTATGAGTTTGGTACCGATAAAACCGATCCTGAAAAGTATGCCTCAAAATTAGTGACTGACCCTTGGTCTGTTTCAATTGAAGGAGAGGTTGATAAGCCCGGCACCTACACCTTAGAAGACATTTTAAAGCCACATGATTTAGAAGAGCGCATCTACCGATTACGTTGTGTGGAGGCATGGTCTATGGTGGTGCCATGGATTGGTTTTCCACTGGGCGATTTACTCAAGCGTTTTGGTGTGGGCAGTAAAGCAAAATATGTGGCCTTTGAAACGCTTTATCGGCCGAATGAGATGCGTGGCCAGCGATCACGTTTTGGTACTATCGATTGGCCTTATGTTGAGGGTTTACGATTAGACGAAGCGATGCACCCGCTGACGATTTTAGCGGTGGGTGTTTATGGCAAGACTATGCCTAAGCAAAATGGTGCACCAATTCGCCTAATAGTCCCGTGGAAGTATGGATTTAAAAGTATTAAGTCGATTGTTAAAATCCGTTTGACCGATCGTAAACCAGCAACCAGTTGGAATAAAACGGCACCCAGCGAATACGGTTTTTATTCCAATGTGAATCCTGCTGTGAGTCATCCGCGCTGGAGTCAGGCGTCTGAGCGACGACTACCCAACTCGCTATTTAAACCGAATCGAATCGAAACCTTACCGTTTAATGGTTATGCAGAGCAGGTCGCTAGCCTTTATGCCGGTTTAGATTTGAAGCGTAATTTTTGATGGTGGTAGCCAACAAAAACAGTGTCGTGAAATACCGTCGTTATATTAAGGTGTTTGTTTTTTTACTGGCTTTGCTGCCATTACTGCAATTGTTTTTGGGTGTGCTGCAAAACTCTTTGGGTCCTGATCCCGCTAAAGCACTTTCACATATGTCGGGTGAGTGGGCTCTGCGCTTTTTAATTATCACTATGGCCATAACGCCGCTGCGTATTATCACGCGATCAAGTGAGTGGATACACTACCGACGCATGATGGGTTTGTTTGTGTTTTTTTATGCGGTACTGCATTTACTGATTTATTGTGTGTTTTTGCTGGGGTTGCAGTGGCAGGATTTATGGGCAGATATTCTTGAGCGACCGTATATTACCGTAGGGTTTGGTGCTTGGTTATTATTGCTGCCATTGGCAGTGACATCGACTAAGCGATGGCAGCGTAAATTAGGCCGTCAGTGGTCGCGTTTACATAAGCTGATTTATATTGTGAGCGCTCTCGTGTTGCTGCACATTATTTGGCAGGCTCGCAGTGATTTAGCTGAGCCGTTAGTTTATGTGTTGATATTTTCAGTATTGATGTTATTTCGATTGCCGATAGTGAAGCGCGCCTTTAATACCAGATCGAAAAAAACAGCCGCAGTGCATAAGCATTAAAGCTATATAGCGGTTCATTACCTATACCAAAGCTAGCGGTTGTCTCGCTAGTGACTTCATGAAAATTATCGTAATCAAATAGCATATAGTCCACTTGAAAATTCACCCTAGCTTTTTCTATGCGATGATTAAACGTCCATTCATAACTTGCGCCTAGACCCACCGAAAAGCTACTGTATTCACTGAGCTCTTTATCGCGGCCCACAAAGGTTTGCAGTGCGCTATCAATATCAAAGGCATTGGCATAAAAGTCAGCTTCACCTTGTTGGTATTGTCTAATTCGTAAATCGACTAGCCAGCGTTTATTTAATTGCTGAGAGTAATCTAGTTCAATACTTTGGCTTTTAATACCCCAGCTATCAGTAAAGTATCCCAGTCTCGATTTAATGGCCGCAGACCAGGGTAGGTGGTAAGACAGTTTTAGTGACACCGCATCACTGTTGCGTGTGTTTGGATAACGCTCGGCTTCGACGTTATAAGCCGTGCCGGTGTTAACTAAAATAAATCGGTAAGGATTTTGTAAATAGCCTTCATCTATAATACTTTCGTAGTTGATATTAGCGATTAAATGCCGAGTAAGTATCTGTGCAAGGCCGATGCGATAATGCCGCCGCTCAAGTTTTTCAGAAAAATTTTCGTTATCGGTTTGGGTAATGTCGTCATTACCTTGCGAGAATCCCATCGACAGTGTGGACATATCGCCAAAAAAATCCTGACTAAAATCAATTCTAAAGCTACTAGCTTCGTAATCATTTTCTTGACTAGTGGTATAGCCAATATTAATTAAGGACTTATCTTCAAGGTAGGTAAAGTCTAGCGAGCTTTCTATACGCTCTTCGGTATATTCACTGGCGCCAGACGTTAAAACATCTATTGAAGCACTGGATACTGAGTCAATATAGTAATTGGCAGCAATAGAATATTTTTCAGCAATATTTTTTCTAACTAAAATAGAGGGGCCATCAATAACCATACCGCCACCATCATAGCGATGGTACATGGCATCGGCGCGCTCTTCGGGCAATACAACGGCATATAATAAATTACTGGCACTTAGTAGCAGTGTTAGTGAAAAATACCTGTATATAAACGATATGTTTTTAGTTGCAACCACAGCCGCCTCCACCTGCGCCTTCGGCACCTCTTGCACTTTCACGCGCTTGACGAACATGGTGTATATAACCATCGCTAATAGGGTCTCTATCGTATTGCATAACCTCATTGGCGAGCTTGGCTCGATGGTAAGGTTTAACCCAAGGTTTAACGCTACAGGCTGAGAGCGCCAATAGCTGAAGAATAAATAATAATGTGATGATTTTTTTCATGACTGGCGTATTCCGTTATTCCCTAATTAACTGGGCAACTTGTTCAGCATAGCTATCTTCATAGCCTGCTTGGTAGCCGCGATGCCAGTGTCGAATATTGCCGTCTTTATCAATAATAATGGTGGTTGGCATAGCGTCTACGGAAAACAACTCGGCGATACGACTGTCGCTATCAAATAATACGGGGAAGGCAACTTTAAGATTATTAATCGCTCGGTTGGCGGCTTGTGGGTCTTCATCGACATTAATGCCCATTAAGTTAAAACCCAGCGCAGAATACTGCTGACTTAAAGCGTTTAAATGCGGCATTTCTTGGCGGCAGGGTGCGCACCACGAGGCCCAAAAATTTAACATAACAACATTGCCACGCTGCTCAGCAAGGCGAATATTGCTACCGCTATTGCTTTTTAAGGTGAAGTCAGGGGCTGGCATAACCTCAGTATCGGCATAGCTGTAAACGCTAAATGCTATGATAAATATTCTTATTACAATACTACTAAACTGTTTCATATTACGGTCTCGTTAATCATAAATATCGCATTATTACAAATGCGCGCTATTAAAAGAAAAAACTAACGCCACTACTCAGTTCTATATTGTTGGTTTGGTCATCTTCACCAAATAAGTCTCGATTAAAGATATGGTCACGAACATCAATACGCCATGCCAGCCAGTCGTTTAAAAATAATCGATAACCTGCACCGACATTCCAAGTAAACCATTTGTCGCCGCCAAATTCTGTGCTGCCGCCACCGAGTATTAAATAAAAATCAGATTTATAGGCTTTGTTTCGAAGCCATGTTTCACCGGGGAATATATTCCAGCCAAAGGAAATATCGTAACTAGTGTATTCGCGCTGTTCATCTGAAATTAATTGTGTGGAAGGAATTAATTCTTCAAAGGTGGTTGTGTCACCTTTAGCGCTGCCATATGAGGCCTCGATAAACGTGTGTTCATTAATATGAAAATCGATTCTGACTATACTAATATTGCTAGAATCAAAATCTTCAATCGCGAGTATGCCGCCGTAAATACCGACTTCGATATTTTCATTATCAATGCGCGCCACTTTAATTTCTCGCCTATCAATTTCTGGCGAGATAACCTCGGGCACCTCTGCTGCAGTACGGATACTGCTTAGCGTGGCGATAATACTAAGGGCAATTAAAAGTAGCCGCTGAAGCCAATATGCCATGTCTCTAGTTCTCCGTTATTATCGGTGGATGTCAGAATATTGTGATGTCGATAGTCCAAGCGTAATTGGTATCTGTCACTTAATCGTAGCTGTAGCCCGAATCCTGACTGTAAAAATGTATTCGAACCGGCATTTTGTTGGCTATTTGTGCCTCTAGCTGTGGTGTAAATCTCACCAGCGCCGATTTGTACAAAGGGTGAGAGTCGCCATTGTGGGAAGGGTGCAAAGGCGATAACGCCAGCCACAGTATTGCCTTGGGCTGTAGCGCCTAGAAATTCGCCTGCTTGCACTTCAACGCTAAAGCTATCAGTGATGGCTTTGCCAATATAAATACCGACTAAATCGGCTGAGCTCATTTGGCCATAGTTAAAGCCAAAATAGAGGTCTGGATTAAATAGGGTGCTGAGTAGAGGGTCATCTTTTGCTAGTACGATATCGTCACTGTTTTTTTCGTTACTTGCCTTGCTATTAGTGATCATAGTAAGGCCCAGTGCATTACGATGCACCCAGCCTATTTTTGTTCTATCGCCAATCACTTTAAGATGCACTTTAAACCACTCATTGCGACGCTTTTGAATTTCGATGGTTTCGCCACGTTGTGCAATATAAAACACGGGGTAGTTTTTTCCCGGCCCGGTATGAATATCAAGAAACGGTTCTAAAATGCTTAACTGAAGTTTCTCACTGGCATAGCTATAGGCTGGTAGTAAAACCATAAGCATCAGTAGCAGTCGGAGAAAATATCTTGGCATTATTTTATGCTGTCTTGTTAAGGGTCAGGTTTAAGGGTTAGTTTAAGGGCTATGTTTAAGG
>DMZE01000187.1 GCA_003492055.1 Cellvibrionales bacterium | reverse complement strand
GTAATCCCTAACTCATCACAGTTATCATCCAAGGTTTGAATCTGGATTTTAGAGATCTCGTCAGCGATGCCTGCAATACCTTCAAGACGCTCAACTGTCGTAGTCGGTACATTATGATCCGGCGTCGCAATATTGGCTGATGTGCGCCATGGCTTGCGGCCCGCAATGCGTAAGCCTTCAAAGGCCTGAGGAGATGTCACTTCGTGAATCAAGTGGCGATCAATATAAATTAAAGCCGTGCCATCATCGCGTTGTTTAACCAAATGCTGGTCCCAAAGCTTGTCGTAAAGCGTCTTACCTGCCATTTTCATTGCCTCTGCGGTGTTATAAAAATAGATATAAAATAGCCCCCATAAAAGAAAGGAAGCGGATTAGTACAAGGATAACCCTTGCGATTGATAAATAAAATTCATATTATTTATCAATTAGATTCCTTTAAGGAATATATTAGCTTTAATCTGTTGAGAAAATTATGTCTTCCCTTGATATTCAAGCACTTACAGCCTTTATTGCCGTTGCCGACACCGGCTCATTCTCTGTGGCAGCCGATCGATTATTTCTCACCCAGCCAGCGGTGAGTAAGCGTATTGCGCTATTAGAGAGCCAGCTCAACACTCAGGTGTTCGATCGTATCCGTAAAAAGGTCTTTTTGACCGAAGCTGGCCGCGCTTTACTGCCCCGCGCCCATGCGATTTTGCAATCACTCAAAGATGCCCAGCAAGCCGTGAGTGATTTAGGCGGCGATATAAGCGGCAAGCTCGCTATTGCCTTTAGCCACCATATTGGCCTTCACCGACTCCCACCTTATTTAAAGCGCTACTCCAATGAGCAACCTAAGGTGAACCTAGATATCAACTTTGTTGACTCAGAAGACGGCTATACAAAAGTATTAGACGGCACATCCGAATTAGCCGTTATTACACTGTCACCAGAACCCAGAGCTGACATTATTGCTACGCCACTTTGGCATGACCCACTCGTCTTTGTTTGTAGCCCCGAACATCCGCTGCATCTTCGTGACAATGTGAGCCTAGAAGAGCTCAGCACTATGGATGCTATTCATCCTGGCGAAAACACTTATACAGGAAAAATTGTTAACCAATTATTTGAACGACAAGGCGTCGCGCTAGATACATCAATGACAACTAACTATCTTGAAACAATAAAGATGATGGTATCGATTGGATTGGGTTGGAGCGTACTGCCAAAAACCATGATTGGATCGTTAGAGCAAATACATATACCCGACGTCTACATAGAACGGCAATTAGGCATTATTGAATATCGCGGCCGACAAAAATCTAATGCGGCCAATGCCTTTAAATCGCTGCTATTAGAAAATGCTTCTTAAGCTAAAATACCACTTTGTAGCGGTACAAATCTAACTGGAATAAGTGGCTCAGTATCGAAGCCTTCGGCAGTCTTAGTAATGACCTGCAACGCTTGATTACCGTCTTCACCTACCGGCAAAACCATCTTGCCGCCTAGCGCTAATTGCGCCAGTAACATTTTAGGAATTTCACGCGGCGCAGCAGTAATAATAATGCCATCAAAAGGCGCGCGAGCCTTCCAGCCGACGTAACCATCACCATGGCGGTATTCAATATTACGTAAACCTAATTGCCTTAAACGCTGCTCGGCACCTTCCTGCAAAGAACCAATGCGCTCCATAGTGCAAACGCGTTTAACCAATTGAGATAACACTGCCGTCTGGTAACCACAGCCAGTACCCACTTCTAAAACCGAATCAAGCTTACCGTGAGACAGTAATACCTGCGTCATTAGCGCAACAATAAATGGCTGAGAAATCGTTTGGCCCTGGCCAATCGGCAATGCCGCATCTTCATAGGCGCGATGCGATAAAGCCTCATCAATAAAGACATGGCGTGGCGTGCTGCGCATAACATCTAACAGCGCTATATTGTCGATTCCTTGATCCGACAAGCGAGCCACCAAGCGATCACGGGTGCGCTGCGAAGTCATGCCAATGCCTACATGCTCATTAAGCTGCATAGCGATATGTACTCATTAAGAATTTTCTCATTAAGACTTTTCTAATCATGACTTTAATAACGGCTCTAAAAAACAACGCTCAATACTTACAAGCACTCTACCAACTCTCGAATTAAAACAGTGGCATAACTTCCGGTCGGCAGTATAAAGGATAAATGACATTTTTCATCCTCCAATTGCCATTCAAACTGCTTAGGAAAACAGCGTAATGGCCTACGCGCCACATCTACGCCTTGTCGATCAAGCCCTTCAACTAAAGCAATCTCATCGGCAATAGCCGCGTCTTCTAGCTGCTCGGCTGCCGCAGTAACGCCAGAGCACCCTCGGCCACACATTGGCCCCGATATATGAATATCACCCTGTGCTAAACGCTGTTCAATCTTAGCCGTCACTTTTTCGCTAAAATCAGCATCCGAATCACTTTCAGCATCTAATACAAAGCGACTGCGACTACCATCCAGCATCAGCACATCGCCATCGACATAAGTAGACCAATTGCTAGCAGAAATTCGCACAGCCAATACGCGATTAAATAAATAAGAACGCGCGGCCGATAAACACAAACTGCGCTGCTCTCGCGGCATGCGCTTATTGGCAGAAAATAAAGCACGCGCTTTAGGTAAATTGCTTTTGCCAAAACGCTGCTCACCAAAATAGTT
>DMZE01000075.1 GCA_003492055.1 Cellvibrionales bacterium | reverse complement strand
GCCATAAATTCCGCTTTTAGATTGGCATTTAATCGCTTAGCTTTAGGCAGCTTTTTAAGAATGGTTCTTGGGTTGCGATGAACGCCATTCACTAGAAACTCATAGTGCAAATGGGGTCCGCTACATAATCCTGTGCAGCCTACTTGGCCAATAATCTGACCTTGTTTTACGCGCTGTCCTTTTTTGACTGATCGGCGGTGCAGGTGTAAATACTTAGTCGTATAAGATTCGCCATGCTTAATAAAGACATAGTTACCGTTGGCCTTACTTCTACCGGATGCTGAAACGCGGCCATCGCCGGCAGAAAAAACGGGCGTGCCTCTTGGTGCAGCATAATCAATACCGCGATGAGGTTTAACCACTTTAGTAATGGGGTGCAGTCGGCGTAGATTAAAACTAGAGCTAATACGCGTGAAATCTAAAGGCGCGCGTAAAAAGGCTTTGCGCATGCTAACGCCATCTTCATTATAGTAGCCAGTGTCGCCATCAGGGTCTGTATAGCGATAGGCGTTATAAGTAGTGCCACGATTACTGTATGACGCAGCAATAATATTGCCTTCGTCAATTTTCTCGCCATCCAGATAATGCTCTTCATAGACCACGGTAAATTGGTCGCCGTTTCTAACATCGAGTACAAAATCAATGACACCGCCAAAAATGTTTGCCATGTTCATAGTGATGGATTGCGAGACATCCGCACGTTGAGCCGATAATGATAATGAATCATTAATAAAGGCGCTACGATAGACTTTTCGAATATCAGCTGTACGAGTCACGCGATTAATTTCAAAATATGTTTTATCGCCAGCGATATTACGAATAAAGTGAATGCTCTCAAGCGGTGATTTAACACGAATCACTTGCTCTAATTGGTTATTTTCGCCAAGAACAAATTCGAGTTTCTCACCAGGAAACATGCGAGTGAGCGCCTTGCCTTCATTGCCAGATTGAACCACTTGATAGACATCGCGGGCATTAAGTCCGACACGGTCAAATACCATCGATAGATTGTCACCCTTTTTAAGGGTTTGATGAATGCGTTTAACGGCTGTAGATGATTGCTCTGCAGTTGCTGCGGCAGCGACTGATTTTGGTGATGCTGGTTGAGAGAGCGGCGCTGGAGAAAAATCGGCTTGAACCGTGTTGGAGTCAATAGTGAATTTAGCCTGCGAATAATAGGCGGCTTGCTCAGTGTCGGTTTTTGGTATGCTGTTTTGGCTAGGCAGCGCTAATGCAATAGTGGTACGGTCAGTATTGATGGGGCTTTTAGTATCTTCAGTCTTACTGCTTTCTATTACTTCTTCTATAGATGCCGTTGAGGGGTCGGATTGCAGTGAGTTGCCAAGTCCTAATGCTACCGAGCAGACGGCAAAAGCCAAAATGGCGGCTTCTATTTTCGTTAGCTTTAATAGTAGGCTTAAAACCCGAGAGTGAAGATTACGCCACTGCGGAGCGGTTTTTTTATTAGCAGTGAGTGTTGCATGTCTGTTCTTGGCCATAAATCTGGTTCACTTAGCTGCCTATGGGCATTCCAAAATTAGGATCGTATTCGCTAAGTATATCAAAAGATTGATGAATGCCACGAGCGAATAGCGTTGTTAGTGATATTTTGTGAAACAATTTCGAGATTTCCTAGTGGTAAGTACGCATTGATAGTGTATCGTTCCGCGCTAAGTTTTAATCATTCTATTTATTTATGGAGTTAGGCCTACTATGTCACCTGAAGTACTGGCGGATTTAAAGTCGCGCGAGTTAATTGCTCAATTAACGGCCGAAGAAGCACTTAATGAACATTTAGCGAGTGGCCCAAGAACACTTTACTCCGGTTTTGATCCAACGGCAGATAGTCTGCATATAGGCAGTCTTGTTCCTTTATTAGCGTTGCGACGTTTTCAATTGGCTGGGCATAAACCTATTGTCTTAGTAGGCGGTGCCACAGGCCTTATTGGTGATCCCAGCTTTAAAGCAGAAGAGCGCAAGCTTAATGGCCCAGATATTGTGGCGCAATGGGTTGAAAAGATTCGCAAGCAAACCAGTGCTTTCGTTGATTTTGATGCGGGAGCCAGTAGTGCAGAGGTGGTTAATAACCTTGATTGGACGGCGGGCATAGAAATGCTCGATTTCCTCCGGGATATTGGTAAGCACTTCTCTGTTAATAGCATGATACAAAAAGAATCGGTAAAGCAGCGGCTAGATCGAGAAGGTGCGGGTATATCGTTTACTGAGTTCACTTATATGATTATGCAGAGCTATGATTTTGCGCAGCTATATAAGCGTTATGGCTGTACGCTGCAAATAGGCGGTAGTGATCAGTGGGGCAATATCACTGGCGGTATCGATTTGACCCGGCGCATGCATCAAGCGCAAGTATTTGGCGCAACTCTTCCATTAGTGACTAAGGCTGACGGCACCAAGTTTGGTAAAACTGAGTCAGGCACCATATGGTTGGATGCTAATAAAACCTCACCTTATGCTTTTTATCAGTTTTGGATGAATACCTCAGATGAAGATGTGTATCGATTCCTTCGTTTCTTTACCTTTATGGGGGTGAGCGACATTTCAGCTGTTGAAATTAGTGATGCGGAAGCCTCGGGTCGAAAAGCAGCGCAAGGGATACTGGCTGCAGAGGTCACTCGATTGGTACATGGTGATAAAGGATTAGAGGCAGCGCAAAGAATATCGCAAGCCATGTTTGCCGGTGATCTGCAAAGCCTCTCCGAAGAAGATTTTTCTCAACTGGCCTTGGATGGATTACCCAGTACATTAATAGAAGGTGAATCTCATTTACTCAGCGAGTTATTAGTTGAATCGGGTGTGGCGGTAACTCCGAAAGGCGAAGTAACGATGGGGCAGGCAAGAAAATTCATAAATAGTAATGCGATTGCTGTGAATGGAGAGAAAAATACGGATGAAAACGCCGTTCTTCGTCGAGAAACTGGATATTTTGGTCGCTACCACCTTATTAAAAGAGGCAAGAAGGTATTTCATCTAATAGAGTGGAAATAAAGTTGGATTGAACACTACTGCTGCAGGCCAATAGAATCAACGATTATGATTTTTTTGGAGCAGGGAAATTGAGCGAAAAGTAAGTTAAATAACTTATTTAAAAAAAGATTAAAAAAAGGCTTGCAAGGTTCTAAAGCCTACGTATAATGCGCCGCTCACTTGCAGAGTAGCTCGTAAAAAAGCAACTCAAAACAGTGATTTACAAACGTTTTGAAAAAGATTTAGCAGCTTTAAATTAAATATTAAATAAAGCTTGCAAGGTTCAAATCTTTACGTATAATGCGGCCCTCACTTGCCAAGTAGCCTTTTTAAAAGCTACTGAAAACAGTGATTTAGAGTCCCTCTTGCAGCGGCTCTGTTGTTTAAAAAGATAATCAAATCATGCGTGTAGGCGCTTGCTAGATAGATAGTACGACAGTACTGAATCTCGTTTCTTGTAAAAGAAAAGGGATAGGTACATCACTAAATATCAACAGCAAGAGTCTACCAAAAATTTATTTTAGGTAAGTTATTAGTTGTTGAGCCGAAATCGGGTTTCACGGTCTGTTAGTTGATTTATCAATTAACAGAAACGAAATCCAAGATATGTAAACTGAAGAGTTTGATCATGGC
>DMZE01000013.1 GCA_003492055.1 Cellvibrionales bacterium | reverse complement strand
TAATGAGCCATCAAGGTCAGTAAAAAGTAAGGGTCTGTTCATTTTATTCCCGCTGTTGTGGCGCTTGTCATTGTTACGGGTTGGCTATGGCTTATAATTTTTCGCTGTGTATCCAGCTCATATAAATGGTGCATTTTTTTAGGCAGAGTAGTAAAGCCGTGCTCGGTAATGCGCTGGTAGTGATCAATAAAATGTTGCAGCTCTTCAGTATTCATAATGCCAGGATGCGCTTGGTTATCTTCAGACAAAAAATCCACGCCCAGTTGCTTTGCCATTTTTTGTTCTTGCTCCATGCGCCATTGGTAAACGCAATCAAACGATGGGGCTTTTAGCATTAGCCAGCAATCCACTAAGGCAAATAAATCGGCGTAATCTTTAGCTAATGCCTTGTTCACGAACTCACGCCATTCGCCGTTAGCATCTTGTTGACTTTCTAATGTATTAATAGCTGTTTCAAGTTGCGCGGCTGTTTGTGGTTCAGCGCCAAGGCACCAGCCTTCAACAATAATCACTTTAATGGGTAGTTCAACAACTTGGGGGTTTGCTATATCTCGGTTGTCATGGCTTTTATCGAAAACGGGTAACTCAACTGTGCCTGTGCTTTGTTCTTTTAAAGCCTTGAGCTGTTGAATAGCTAAGGCGACATCGTGAGTGCCCGGTACGCCACGTGTAGAAAGAAGAGGGTGTTTGCATTCAGCTAATGCCAGGCGATCATTCTTAGTTAGATAAAAATCATCGAGTGACACACAAATTGACTCAACATTGTGCGCAAGCACCAAGGTGGTGCGTAAATAGTTGGCCAGTGTTGATTTGCCCGAGCCCTGGCAGCCATTGATGCCAATCACTAAGGTTTTTTCTGGCGCTGCACTTAAAAGAGAGAGCGTTTCGTTTACCAATGGTGCAAACCACTGCTCCGCCTGCACTAAGTAGGCCTCAGTTAATTGATGCTGCTTTAAAAAAGGCGCGTATAACCCGTATTTACTCATTATTTTCATCTTTAAGCGTTGAGAGCAGGCCCTATTTGCCACTAAAACCATGACAGATGCATGGGGTAGGCAATATAGATAAGGCTGCTATAACAAT
The DNA here is from genome assembly GCA_003492055.1 of Cellvibrionales bacterium. Classification (GTDB taxonomy): domain Bacteria; phylum Pseudomonadota; class Gammaproteobacteria; order Pseudomonadales; family UBA7434; genus UBA7434. The sequence continues at coordinate 1,477 of DMZE01000013.1, read as the reverse complement.
ATCTCTATTAAGGAGAGCAGGTATTGTGCCAAGTTGGCGATTTTTACTTGAAAAAGGATATTCGGGCTACTGCATGAGCTATATGCACGATACAGAAAGTTTGGTTTTTTATATCCTTAGGCGGAGGGCTTGCTGGGCTTGAGGAGTGAATCAGTAGCTTGAAGTGGTTTCTATGTCACCATTACGAAATGTTTCGGGCTTTTTTAGCCATAGATTAATTTGCAAACCAATACGAGTGCCACGATAAATACGCGTGACTCGATGCTGCTTACTCACATCCATAATAACTACTCGGTTATAAATAGGGCGGATGCGCTCTACATCGGTGAAGGTATCTTCGGTGGCGATTTCTAAAAAGCCACCTTCAATTTCATGTGGGTAGCCATAAAAAATAGTGCCAACCATTGGGCAAACAATTTCACCGCTTTCTTCTTTTAATAGTTCATCTTTATCGCGATGCCAGCCAAGGTGGTTGGTTTGCTGATTGTCGCTTTCTAAAATATTACACCAGTATTCGAAGCCAGCAATTTTTCCTTCAACACCTTGAGCTTCCCAAATCATTTTTATAATGTATTCCCAAGTATTACGTGGCTCACCAGCCCACCAGCCATCCCACCAATGAAAACGACCAGCGAGTTCTTGCCACTTGGCTTTATCGCTTAATTCTTGCAGTAGTTTTTTGTCTGGACAGTAATCGTCTTGAATAAACATAGTGTTGGGTTCTAATTAGTTTAATGCAGTCCAGTGTTTAAAGTTAGGCATCAAGTGCTCAAAGCCTTGACTATCTTTGAGCATGATCGTGATGTCACCTGATAATGAGATGCGCGTCTTACTTGATTGGTTAGGCACGGTGGCATGTGAGGCTTTTGATGGAAAGATAACAATCGCATCTTGTTCAGCATCTATAATGATTTGCTTGGCATTATGGGCATTAGTTTCAGTAATTAGTGACTGCTCATATTTATCACGGTTAAAAATATCCTTCGCAACTTCATTTTGGAGTTCTCGACCATTAAATATAATGCCTCCTGAATTTTCTGGTTTGACAAGGTAATAGGCAAAGCTAATGTTCGATTGGGCATGTGTATGAAAGGCAATGTTTTGCTCTCCCTGAGTAAACGTAGCCCATGAGCGTTGATAGTAAAGATCGAGTAGGTCGGTATTAATCGAAAGAGCCTTTAAATAGTCGATAACTTTTAAAGCGATTTTTTCAGCTATTGGTTTAAAAACCGGGTCGTTGAATAAAAACTCTTGTCCTTGTGTATCACCAGTCCAGGCGCTGCTTTTATTAGTATGCGGATTAGCTTTTCGCATGGCATTAATGGCATTAGCCATTGTTCGTCGATCATCTTCTGTAATGCTAATACTGTCTTGTCCAACAGTTAGTGGAAACAATTGATGCGTTTTCATAAAAATACTCGTTAAATCGCTTTGTTATTTGAATAATTCTCTTTTTAAAATACTTTATTATATTTAT
>DMZE01000183.1 GCA_003492055.1 Cellvibrionales bacterium | reverse complement strand
CATGAGTATTTTAGTAATAGCAGAGCATGATAATGCCAGCCTTAAAAGCTCAACATTAAATACGGTAGCGGCGGCTTCAGCGCTTGATGGTGAAGTGCATATATTAGTGGCGGGCAGTGGTTGTGCTGCAGCGGCAACAGAGGCAGCGGCAGCCAGCGGTGTTGCTAAAGTTATAGTGGCTGATAACGCCGCTTATGCTAATCAATTAGCAGAAAATATAGCCGGCTTAGTTGTAGAAGTCGCCGCCGACTATGATTACGTGTTAGCGGGCGCAACCGGTAATGGCAAAAACTTTATGCCACGCATAGCCGCGTTGCTCGATGTACAAATGATTTCTGAAATTATTAGTGTCGAGTCTGCAGATACATTTAAGCGTCCTATTTATGCCGGTAATGTTATCGCTACGGTTCAGTCTAGCGATGCTAAAAAAGTCATCACTGTACGGACCACAGCATTTGATCCTGTTGCTGCTACTGGCGGTTCGGCAGAGCAAGTAGCGATAGATACCGCTTCTGATGCCGGTGTTTCAAGTTTTGTTGGTGAAGAGCTTGCCGTATCGGACAGACCTGAACTGACAGCAGCGGGCATTGTTGTTTCTGGTGGTCGTGGCATGCAAAATGGCGAAAACTTCAAACTCATTGAAGCCGTAGCCGACAAACTCAATGCTGCCATGGGTGCGTCACGTGCCGCGGTGGATGCAGGCTTTGTACCGAATGATATGCAAGTGGGCCAAACGGGTAAAATTGTTGCGCCAGAATTGTATATTGCGGTTGGTATTTCAGGGGCTATTCAGCATTTGGCCGGCATGAAAGACAGCAAAGTGATTGTTGCAATTAACAAAGATGAAGATGCGCCGATTTTTCAGGTAGCTGACTACGGTTTAGTGGCTGACTTGTTTGACGTGTTACCTGAGTTAGAAGCACAACTCTAACGCGGTTATCGCGGAGTCGATCTCAAAAAAGCCTGGTTTTACCGGGCTTTTTTGTTTGTTAGTGTTTTTTTTTTAGTCTTTGGTTTGTTTATTTTTAATTTATAGCTTGGTTTGTCTCTATGTCGATTGCATCTTCTATATCATCATCCATTGATGCCAATACTGTTGCTCAAGTGGCCGCACTTTTGGGGCGAGAGCCGCGTGGCTTAGAAGCGGTAGAGGCGGTTGATGCAAAAGGGCAGCCCTCAGTTATTCGGGTTGCCAGCTTGGTTGACGACAAGCCTTTTCCCACCATGTTTTGGTTAGTCGATAAAGCACTGAACTATAAAATTGATCAGTTAGAGGCGGGTGGTTTAATTGCCAAAATGCAGCTTGAGATTGATGCGAGTGAGTCGCTACAAGCCTCNNAGCTTGAGATTGATGCCAGTGAAACTTTGCAGGCATCAATGATTGCCGATCATCAGCAGTTTATACAACTCCGTGATACCAATATGTCGGCAGAAATTAAAGCCCGTTTGGTTGAACAAAATTATTATGATGCTCTACAAAAGCGCGGTATTGGCGGCATAGCCAACTTTATTCGCATACGTTGTCTGCATACATATTACGCCTCGCATTGCGTGGTGCCCAATACTATTGGCCGATGGTTAGATAGCGAATACCTTATCGATTAACTTGAAAGATTGTAGGTTTTAAGCAGTAAAAGTACTTTTAGAAAACCTGTTAAGTGTTTGAATATTCGATTATAAACGTCACCTCTGATCAAAAAATAGCAAATATTTATAGCCAAACATACGTACCATTAAGCTAGAGATCACATTAACTATTGCAGCAGCTTTTAGGCTGACAACCGAACAAACTTTACTCACTTCTTAAAAGATTTTATTCTCTCCTTTTTTATTTTTAGCCATATCGCTTTATTTTGAAGGGAAGGCTTGCAAACAAAAATTAGTACTGTTTAAATGTACAGTACCAAAGCATGGTACTTGCGGTCCAACTATCCGCTTTACCGCCAGATAAAACGTACGATTAAATAACCATGTTCCGCATGGTCACGAGGTAGATACAAAGATGGAAGACAACAAACAGAAAGCCCTTGATGCAGCACTCTCACAGATTGAACGCCAGTTTGGTAAGGGAACCATTATGCGCATGGGGGATGACGACAGGGAAGTAATGCCGTCAATCTCAACCGGTTCATTAGGATTAGATATTGCCTTAGGCATAGGCGGATTACCAAAAGGACGTGTTGTTGAAATATACGGCCCAGAATCATCGGGTAAAACCACACTTACATTACAAGTGATTGCCGAGTGTCAAAAAGCCGGTGGAACAGCCGCGTTTGTTGATGCCGAGCACGCATTAGATCCAGGATACGCTGAAAAGCTTGGCGTAAATGTTGAAAACCTATTAGTTTCACAGCCTGATACCGGTGAGCAAGCATTAGAAGTTACCGACATGTTAGTTCGTTCAGGTGCCGTCGACGTTATCGTTGTCGATTCCGTTGCCGCATTAACGCCTAAAGCAGAAATTGAAGGCGATATGGGAGACCATCACGTTGGTCTACAAGCGCGTTTAATGTCACAAGCGCTAAGAAAAATTACCGGTAACATTAAGCGTTCTAACTGCATGGTTATTTTTATTAACCAAATCCGTATGAAAATTGGCGTTATG